>JACQDU010000453.1 GCA_016200955.1 bacterium | reverse complement strand
GGGGAGCTCGTGTGCGGCGCGGCGCGCAGCGACGTGACGCGCAATACGAGCGGGGGGCGCGTAAGCCCCCCATCGGGTGCAAACCGGACCGCGGCCTCTCTCAAGGCATGCGCCGCTCTCGCGCTCGCGGTCCTCGCGGGATGCGTGACGACGAACACGCTCGAGGTCCACCTGAGGAACAAGACGCAGTTCCCGCGCTACGTCGCGGCGCGCGTCCTCCTCCCTCCGGGCGACGACTGGTACGACGGCTTCTCGCTCGAGCTCGACACCGAGGGCGAGACGGTGAAGACGCTCGAGGGCCCTCTCGGCGGCACGCTCGAGGTCTACGCGGGCGAGCCGTGGGAGTCGCCGACTCTCCTCAAGAAGATCGCTCTCCCGCCGATCGAGCTCGCGGGGCGGCAGACTTACGACATCGACGTCGACCGCTGAGAGAGCGCGTGCGAGGGCGCCCCCGGCTCGTCTAGATTCTCGGCGGAGGAGCCATGCCCTCGCCGAGGGTGCCGCCTTCTCCCGAGGACGAGCCCACGCGCGCGGCGCGGCCGTCTCACCCGCCGCCCTCGCCCGACGACGACTCGACGCGCGTCGCTCCCCCGCCGCCGCGAAGGTCCGCGAGATGATCGCGGAGCTCCGGCGAGGGCGCTAGCTCGAGACCGCCGCGGAAGCCTCGCTCTCGAGCTGGATCGTCGTGTGGTCGATCCGGAAGCGCGCGCGGATGATCGCCTTGAGCTCTCCCAGGACGCGCCGGTGGTCGGCGCCCGCGGCGACCGTCGCGTGGCAGCTCATGGCGTAGACGCCGCTCGTGAGCGTCCAGACGTGGAGGTCGTGGATCTCGCGCACCGAGTCGGCTCTCCTGAGAGCTTCCCCGAACGCGACGAGGTCGACGTGCCGCGGCGCGCTCTCGAGGAGGACGTCCACCGAGCGCAGGCAGAGGAGGATCGCGCTCACGAGCATGATGACGCTCATGAAGGCCGCGAAGACCGCGTCCGCGGGCGTCCAGTGCCACCAGTAGATGATCGTGCCGGCGGAGATCGCTCCGATCGAGCCGAGCACGTCTCCCATGACGTGGAGGAGCGCTCCCCGGACGTTCAGGTCGGCGTGGTGCTCGTGTCCTGGCTCCTCGCGATCGTCGTGGCCTTCGTGCGCGGAAGCGCCCCGGTGGAGGATGAGCGCGTTCGCGACGTTCGCTGCGAGGGCGATCGTGCCGAAGACGATCATGAGCCGCGGTTCGAGCTCGGGCGCTCGCGCGGGGTCGGTGATCCGCTCCCAGGCTTCTCTCACGAGCACGAACGTGAGCCCGACGAGGAGCGCGCCGTTCGCGAGGGCGGCCAGGATCTCGGCGCGGAAGTAGCCGAAGGTCCGCGCGCTCGTCGCCGGACGGCGAGAGATCCACGCCGCGAACAGCGCGAGGCCGATCGCTCCCAGGTCCGTGAACATGTGGAGCGCGTCGAGCGCGATGACGAGGCTCCGCGTGACGAAGTAGCCCACGATCTGCACGGCCATGAGCGTCGCGACGAGCGCCAGCGAGGCGACGAGGCTCGAGAGGCTCCTCGCGGGCGCGGGGAGGCCCTGGCAGCCCTCGGGCGGACAGGGATCGAGCTCTTGCCCTGCGGGAAGGGGGCCTTCTCCGTGCGCGTGGCTCGCTTGCGTGATCTCGCTCACTCCATGTCTCTAAGAGAGCGTCGGCGGGAGACGACCGCGGGACGCCGTCTCATCTTACTGCCGCCCGCCGGACACGCGAGCCACGACTTCCTTGAAGCGCGGGTCGTTCGAGATCGGCTTGAGCTCGGGCGACGAGAGAGACTCGGCGTCCAGGAGCCCGTCCTTCTCCGCCTGCTCGACGAGCCCGAGCGCGAGCTGCGGGTCGGGCGCCGCGACCGCGCGCGCGAGGTCCACCTCGAGCGACGGATCGTGCGGGAGGAGCTCGAGCGCTCGCTCGAAGAAGACGCGGGCGTCGTCGACCTTGTGCCGCGCGAGCGCGGCTTGCCCGTCTTGCTGGTAGTCCCGGGCCTTGAGCCTCGGGAGGAGGTACTTCCCGCCCGCCGCGAGCAGGCCGAGCACGACCGCGACTCCCAGGAACGCGAGGACGAGCCCGCCCTTACGGGCGACCTTCTTCTCCTTCCCTTCGCTCGTCTCCTCGGGAGGGGCGTGCGTCCTGCGCTGCGCGCTCACGGGCTCTCCGTCGAGCCAGTGGCGGAGGTCCGCCGCGAGGAGGGCGGAGGTCTCGTAGCGGTCCTCCTGCTTCTTCTCGAGGCACTTCGCCGTGATCGTCACGAGGTCGCGCGGGAGGTTCCCGACGAGAGCGTCGGGCATGACGAGCTCCGAGCTCGCGATCTTGTGGTAGAGCTCGATCGGGTTCTCCGCCTGGAACGGCGGCTCTCCCGTGATCATCTCGTAGAAGATCGCGCCGAGCGCGTAGACGTCCGAGGTCGGGCCGATCCGGTCCGTCTCGCCCCGGACCTGCTCGGGCGGCATGTAGTAGGGCGTCCCGATCGCGGCGCCCGAGCGCGTGAGCTTCGCGCGACGATCGATCGCCTTCGCGAGGCCGAAGTCTATGAGCTTGGGCTCGTCCTCCGAGTCGAGCATGACGTTCCCTGGCTTCAGGTCGCGGTGGATGATCGCCGCGGCGTGCATGTGGTCGACGGCGTCCGCGACCGCCGCCATGATCTTCGCCGCGCGCTCGGGCGGGAGAGGTCCCGTGGAGAGGACGTCCTCGAGGGTCTTCCCCTCGACGTACTCCATGGCGATGTAGTGGTAGCCCTCGTGGCGGCCGGCGTCGTAGACGCGCACGATCCCCTTGTGGCGGAGGCGTCGCGCCGCCTCGCCCTCTCGCTCAAAGCGGCGGACCTGGTCTTCGGTCGCGTCGACGCCCGAGATGAGGACCTTGAGCGCGAGCGCCTTGCTCGAGCCCTTGCGGCGCGCCTTGTAGACGATCCCCATGCCGCCGCGAGCGACCTCGGTGAGGATCTCGTACTCGCCGAAGGTCGCGACGGCGGGGACGTCGGGCGCCGCCTCCTCGAGGTCCTCGAGCGAGTCCCACCGCGCGGTGCGCGCGATCACGCTCGACGGGTCGTCGGCCTCCGCGCTCTCCCGGAGCGCCGGGATCTCCTCGGTCGAGGCGCGCGCCGCGAAGCGCCTTCCGGTCACCGAGGAGGGAGGCGTGAACGCATCGGAAGGGGCCGCGGGGGTCGCGGGCGCGTTCGCGTGCGCTGGTTGAGGCGGCGTCCTAGTCGCGACCCTCGCGGCTTCCCTGAGACTCTTCGTATCGGGCTGAGGCACGCTCGCGGGAGCGCTCGGAGTCGCGTGAGGCGACGGCGCGGGAGGCGTCCTAGTCGCGACCCGCGCGGCTTCCTTGAGTCGCTTCGTGTCCGGCGGAGGCGCCGGCGCCGCCGCGGGAGCGGCGGGCGCGGGCGGAGTCGTGGGCGGCGTCTTCGTCTCGGTCCGCGGCGACGGCGACTGGGAGAAGAAGTTGGGCCTCGAGCTCGCCCGCGGCGCTCCGAACGCGACGGGCCTGGGAGGAGTCGCAGGAGGCTCCTCCACCGTCTGGCTCGACTGGAGGAGGCTCGCCTCGATCGGCGGCGGAGGGCGCTCGGGCGGCAGGCCGCGCGCGACCTCGATCGCCGAGCGCATCTCCGCCGCCTCGAGGAGCACGCCCTGGCACTCCGTGCAGTGGAAGCGGCCGTCCTCGGCTCTCTTGGGATCGACGACGTAATGGCGCCAGCAGCGGGGGCAGGTCGCTATGCGCTCTCGCGCCCGGCGCCGGAGCTCGACGGCGACCGGAACCTCGAGCCAGCGGCGCTTGACGAGGATCTCCGTGAGCGATGTGAGCTCGCCCGTGCGAGCCATGCCTCGCTGCTCCCCGCGAGCGCGCTCGATCTTGTCGTCGGGGAGCAGCTTCGATCGCCCGATCGCCTTCGCGACGATCACGTCCTCGAGGTCGGAGCGCGCGAGGATCGCGCCCGACGGGTCCTTCCCCGCGGCGGCGACGAGCTCGGCGAGCTCGCCCACGCGTTCTCCCGCGACGCCGCAGACACGGAGAGCGCGGCCCACTCCGCCGACCGAGCCCTTCCCGCGGACGGTGTCGATGACGCGGCGGTAGCCCACGCCGTCGAGCAGCTCTCGCTCGAGCGACAGCTTGAGGAGCAGGACGTCCTGGTCGGTCAGCAACCCTGCCCTCCGGGCCCCTCGCTCCGGGCAGGCCTACTCTATCGGTCGCTCCCGGCCGGCGCACCCGTCAGGGCGGGGCGAACGGCAGGGGAACTATGCGCGCGGGCGCGGTGCGCTCGCCCGAAACGACCTCGACCTCCGTCCCCGGGCTCGCGTGCTCCCGCCTCGCGTAGGCGAGCGCGATCGTCTTTCCCGAGAGGAGAGGCGAGCGCGCGGCCGAGGTGACTTTCCCGACGTCTTTCCCGTCCTTCCTGAGAGACGAGCCGGGAGAGACGTCCGATTCCGAGACGAGCCCCACGAGGAGCCGGTTCACGTGCCCGCGGAAGCGCAGGCGAGCGACCGTCTCTTGCCCGAGGAAGCAGCCCTTGTCGAACGAGAGGGCGTCGGCCTCCTTCTCCTCGAGCCGGGCCTCCTGCGGGATCGTCTCGGGGCCGAAGTCCGCTCCGAAGCGCGGCCGCCCGGCCTCCAGGCGGAGGAGGTCCAGCACATCTTCGGCGATC
>JACQDU010000421.1 GCA_016200955.1 bacterium | reverse complement strand
GATCCGGATCGCCGCTCCCGTGACGCTCGCCGATGGCGACAAGGTCGAGATCGGCGCCACGAGCATGGCCTTCAGCGCGACGCGTCCGACCGAGTCGGGGAACCGCGACGTGGTCGTCCCGCTCCCCAAGATCCTCGCCGGGAGGAAGGGCGGGGGCTCGGGCCCCACGCGAGCGCTCGACCTCTCGGGCGCCACTCCCGAGGAACCGTTCGACCCTCGCCCGACCGCTCCCATGGCGCGGCCTTTCACGGGAGAAAAGGAGAAGGAGAAGGAGAGGGAGAAGCCCGCGTCGAGGTCGGCGCTCGCAGGGAAAGGCGCGCGCCGTCCTCTACCTCGACGAGCCGCAGGTCTCGCCCGAGGGCCGCGAGGAAGGTCTCTTCGCCCTGCAGGCGCTGGGAGACTCCGTCGCCGTGACGCTCGAGGGAGGCTCGCGGCTCCGCTCGGTCTCGGGAGATCCGCGCGCTCGAGGCGAGGCGGCGAGGCTCACGAGGATCACGGCCGCCGCGCTCGCCGGGAGCCAGGCGGACCTCGCCGTCCGGCTCGTCCCGGGCCGCGGTGCCTTCTTCGAGATCGACGAGTCGGGGAAGCCGGCGCCGGGCGGGCGGAGCGAGCTCGTCCTGCTCGTCGCTCTCGCCCAGCTCGACGAAGGTCAGAGGCTCGAGGCCGCCACGCGAGCGGCCTTCCGCGCGCTCGCTCGCACGACCACCGGAGCGCAGGCCCTCGCGCTCGCGCTCGAGGAGGCGCTCGGGACGGAGCTTCTCGGCCGCACTCTCCCCGCGGCCGTCCTCCGGCTCGACACGCGCCTGTGCGAGCTCAAGGTCGCGACCGCCGGGCTCGGGCCGCTGTTCCTGAGGCGAGCGGGAGGCGAGGTCACCTCGGCCTCGGGAGTCGGCCCCGCGCTCGGCTCGGGCACGGCCGCCGCGGGAGTCGTCGAGCGCGCCGTCGCGTGGAACCCGGGCGACCTCGTCCTGCTCACGGCCCCTCGCGCCGTGAGCTACGGGGCCGCCCCGTGGCTCACGGGGACGGCGGGGCTCGGAGCGAGCGCGACGCTCGAGCGGCTGTTCGCGGACGCCGCGACGGCGCCGCCTTCTCCCGACAACGTCGGGGGAGCGATCGCGCTCGAGTGGACGAGACCCGCGGCCACGAGCTGGCAGGCGTGAGCGGCGCCTGAGCGTTCAGCGCCTCACGGCGCTCCCTCGGCGAGCTTGAGCGAAGCCGAGTTGATGCAATACCTGAGCCCGGTCGGCTTCGGCCCGTCGTCGAAGACGTGCCCCAGGTGAGCCCCGCACTTCTTGCAGTGCACCTCGGAGCGAACCATGCCGTGGCTCGCGTCTGTCTCCGAGTCGACGACGCCCGGCGAGCGAGGCTGGAAGAAGCTCGGCCAGCCCGTCCCCGAGTCGAACTTCGCCTCGGATGAGAACAGCGTCTCTCCGCAGCAGACGCACTGGTAGGTCCCGCTCTTGTGGCAATCCCAGTAAGCGCCCGTGAACGAGGGCTCGGTGCCTCGCTGGCGGGTGACGCGATACTGCTCGTCCGTGAGGCTCGCGCGCCACTCGGCGTCGGTCTTCTTGCTCGGATCCGGTTTCATGGGCGTCTCTCCCGGCGTCGCCGTCTGGGTCGTCGTGGCCGCCTTCTCGGGCGCGGCCGGAGCGGTGGGCTTCTGGTCCTTCTTTCCCTCTTCCGCCGACGGGCAGCCGAGGGCCAGCGAGAGAAGCGCGAGCGGCAAGAGGAGCCTTCTCATGTCCCGACCTCCGCGTCCTTTCGAGCGTCTCCCATGGAAACTCGATCTCGGCCCCGGTCATTCCAGCATCGCGAGAGAGTGGTCGCCCGGGACATCCTACGTCGCCCCCAAGGCCCTGGATCTCGGAGCCTTGACCCGTCGCGCGAAATCCCCGTGTTAGTCTTCCCTGGCTCGCGGGGCCGGGAGGAGATCATGAAGTGCACGAAGTGCGGCGCGAAGCTCGAGCAGGGGACGCAGGCCTGCCCCGCTTGCGGCGCCGGGAGCCCGACTTCCTCGCCCGAGGGGACGAAGCCCTGTCCTTTCTGCGCCGAGCAGATCGCGGTCTCGGCCAAGAAGTGCCGCTTCTGCAACGAGTGGCTCGACAAGTCGGCCGCGCCCGCGCCGGCGCCGGACATCGACCCGGCCCTCGGCTACGTCTTGCCCGTGAACGTCTCGCCGCTCGCCCTCATCGCGGGCTACCTCGGGCTGTTCTCGATCCTCATCATCGTCGCGCCGGTAGGGCTCCTCGTCAGCATCCTCGCGATCCACGACCTGAAGAAGCACCCCGAGAAGAGCGGCTGGGGGCGCGCGATCTTCGGGCTCGGGTCCTCGATCCTCTTCACCGGGATCCTGATCTTCGCCTTGCTGGCCGCCGCCTTCGGCAAGTGAGCGCGGGCGGATCAGTCGCCTCGTTTCGGAGTTTCCCGCTCCCCGAGCTTCTCTGCCCGGCCCTCGTCGCTCGCCCGACGTGGTAAGACGATCGCCATGGGCGTCCTCATCCTCTGCGGGCTCCTGTTCGTTCCCACAGGGCTCGCGCTCGTGCTCGGCGCGGTCGTCGTGTTCCTGAAAGGGAAGCGCGACATCGAGCAGAGCGTCGCGGCGACGGGAAGCGTCGTCGAGCTCGTCCTGCGACAGAGAGTCCTTTGCCCCGTCGTCGAGTTCACGTCGCCCGCAGGCGGCGTCGTGCGCTTCGAGTCTCCGTTCGGGACGCGGCCCGCCAGCCACGAGGTCGGTCAAGCGATCGCGATCCGCTACGACCCCGCCGACCCGCGGAAGGCCTTCATCGACTCCGCGCTCGCGACCTGGCTGGTCCCCGCGATCATGACCGGGCTCGGGCTCCTGTTCATCGCGATCGGCGGCATTCTCCTCGTCATCGGGGCGGTGTTCTTCGAGAAGGTCTAGATACCAGGGCGTCATTCTGCTTGGTTGCGACTCGCGACCATGAACGCTCGGCGCGGTGTCGAGAACGCGAAGAGGTGAAGACGCGAAGCGCTCGGCCGGCGACGCCGAGCTTCTCCTTCAGGACGTCTTTGCGCCTTCGCGCCCTTGCGCCTTTGTGTTCTCTCGCGGGGTCGGGACGGGAGACCGTGCCGAATCGCGCCCTTTCCATTGGCGCCCCGGCGGAAGGACGGCGACCGCGGAACGCGAGAGAGGCGAGGTCACTTCCCCTCGAACTTGGCGGCCCGTCGCTCGATGAAGGACATGAGCCCCTCGCGCGCGTCCTCGGTCGCCATGAGCCTCATGATCTCGGGCAAGAGGGCCTTGGCCGCCGCGGCTTCGAAGAGCGAGGCCCGGGCCGATGCGATCGTCGCCCGGACGCCGAGCGGCGCCTGGGCGGCGATCGTCTCGGCGATCTCGACCGCGCGCGGGAGCTGCCCGCCGGGCTCGACGACCTCCTGCACGAGACCGATCCTCAGCGCCTCCTCCGCGCCGAACTCCTCGCCCGTGAGGAGCCAGCGCATGGCGTTCCCCCAGCCCGCCGTCTGGACGAGGCGGAAGGTCGCTCCCCCGAAGGGGAAGATCCCGCGCTTCACCTCGATCTGCGCGAAGCGCGTGCTCGAGGCGGCGACGCACACGTCCTGAGCGAGGCAGAGCTCGATCCCGAGCGTGAGGCAGCGCCCGTGCACCGCGATCACCGTGGGCTTGGTCCTCTGCCTCCCGTGAGCTCCCCAGGGATCGATGCCCGCGCCCAGGTCGAGCTTCCCTTCCATCATGAGAGGAGCCACGTCCATGAGGTCGAGGCCCGCCGTGAAGTGATCGCCGTTCGCGAAGATGACTCCGCACCGGAGGCCCGGGTCCGACTCGAGCTTCCCGAACGCGTCGCTCAGCGCGCGGAGCATCTCCGCGTCGAACGCGTTCAGCTTCTTCGGGCGGTTGAGGCCGATCAGGAGGAGGTGGCCCCGCGTCTCGGTCGTGATCTTCGGCTCTTCGCTCATGAGAGCGGTTCTAGCACGGGCGCTCGCGCGATCCACGGCCCAAAGAGCGCCGGCCCGTAAACACGCTCGAATCGGTCAGGAAAGCCCGAATTCGGTGTATTTGCGCTCCCGGAGAGAGGGCGTGGACCGATGGAGAGAGCCCGCCTTCCGTCCGGGAGAAGGCGTGGTCTCCGGGAGAGAAGGCGTGGTCTCCCGGATGGAGGCCGACCTCTCCCGGAGAGAAGACCTGGTCCGCCGGGGAGAGGACGCCTTCCGCTGGTCCGACCACCTCTCGCATCGCGTCGGATCCTTCTCCTCCGGGCTCGTCGAGCGAGATCGACCGATCAGGACTTCTTGAAGAGCTCCGGTCTCGCGATGTCGATCTGGAGCTTCCCGTGGCGCACGTCGATCCCTCGGTCGTTGGTCGTGAGAGGAACGTCGCTGTTCTTAGAAGGTGCAGGCCCAAGATGAGCGAGCGCGGGAGAGGCGGACCGGGAAGCTTGACCCACGGCCCGCCGGGGGCGAGGATCGCCGACATGCCATTGCGGCGTGACCGCGGTGCCGGCGGGAAGCCCGGATCCTTCTACTGTGCGAGCTCGGTCCCGGCGACGGGCACGGCGCTCTGGATCCTTCCCGATCCCGGAGGAAGCTCCCGGTCCGTCCGCTGGCCGTGAGATCCTCTTCGACCCGGATCGTCCGAGCGAGCCTGCGATGAACGACCTCTTCCCGCACGCGATGTTCGTGACCCGCCGCGCTCTTTGTCCGGGCTGCGGCGCTCCCATGCCGCTCGGCGAGGGAGGGCCGGGGATCAGGTGCTCCTATTGCGGCGTCGTGGCGCAGGTCGAGCGCCGGCTCCGCACGAAGGAGCCCGAGCACGAGCCGGAGAAGAAGGTCCCGCTCGACTGGACGCCGTCTCACCTTATCCGCGGAGGGGAGTCGGAGATCGCCGCGTGCTCCGCGTGCGGGGCCGAGGTCGTCATCCTGGGAGACCAGGACATCGTCCCCTGCAAGAGCTGCAGCGGCGTCTCGAAGGTCGAGCGCCGCATGAGGAGGGTCGAGCCGCTCCACGTCGAGGCGGGCGAGGACGCTCACGTGGTCAGGCTCCTCGCGCGGCTCAGGACCTCGACGGACCTCGCCGAGCGAGTGACTCTCGCGAAGGACGCCTTCGACAGCTGGTCCTGCGTGAACGACACCATGGCCGGAAGGATCGGCGAGGTCTTCGAGGTCCTCGAGACCGCGGACCCGCGCCTCGCTCACGCGGCGGGCGAGGTCGTGGGCAAGCTCCTCTGCTCGGACAACGTCCTCTACCACGCGGCCGTCCTCGCGGCCGCGGAGAGGCACCTCTTCCACAAGAACGCCTCGCGCGTCCTCCTCTATCAGCTCGGGCTCGGCCCCGGCCTCTGCATGAAGCGGCTCCTCGACGCCGCCGACGTCCTCTGGCGGCACGGGGAAGTCGAGCGAGGATCGACGGCGCTCTGGGCGGCGAACACGCTCCTCGGCCGGAACTATCCCGACCACCCGACGATCGCGGCGATCGTCCTCTACCGGATGCTCTACCTGCACGGTCCCGTCCTCGCGTGGGCGCTCAAGTTCGCGCGGGGCGAGGGAGGGATCGGCTACCGCTACGCGACCGCGACGCTCATCCAGTTCATAGACGACTGCGCGGTCGAGCGGCCGGGCCTCGTGCCCGAGATCCGCCGCGCCTTCCACGGCTCGGGGATCGAGCACGCGACCGACTACGGCGCGCGGCTCGACCTCTACTCGAAGCTCGCGACGACGGAGGCGAGGGCGACGCTCCTCCGGCTCCTGCCGCCGCCGCCCAAGGGCACGGCCCTCCGCGTGGCGAAGGCCGCTCACGACGTCCTCGCGGGCGCGCTCGACGATCCGGGGCTCTCGGGCGCCGCGACCGAGGCGCTCGTCGTGCAGATGAAGCAAGGCGTCCCGGCATCGATCCACGCGCTCGTGAAGGAGAGGAGAGACGCTCTCCCCGAGGCCCTCAGGCGAGCTTACCTGGAGCAGGTCAAGGACTCGCCCCACCTCTCGCCGCTCCCGCCGAAGTACTGGGAGTCCGAGAAGCCCGAGCCGACCGCGCCCGAGCTCGCGGAAGCTGCTCGTCTCTACGACGAGGGGATCCATCTCGCGGTGAATCTCTGGAACAAGGAGGCCGAGTCGCTCTCCCATTACTGGGAGATCATCCGCGAGCGCTCGCCTCTCATGGTCGCGGCGGGTCGCGGCGAGGTCGAGAAGGTCAAGGAGCTCCGAGCGCAGGGAGACGTGAACGCCACGAACGCGTTCGGGCGGACGGCTCTCATGTTCGCCGCGGAGAACGGCCACGCCCTCGCGATCCGCGCGCTCGAGGCCGATCGTTCGCGGCGGGACCGCGACGGGAAGACGGCCATCATGCTCGCGGCCGAGGGCGGTCACGAAGACGCCGTGCGCGCTCTCCTCGGGACGGCCTCTCTCGACCAGGAAGCGCTGCGCGTCGCCTTCCAGGCCGACCGCGTGGAGATCATGCGGATCCTCCTCGAGAGCGGAGCCGATCCCGACGGGCTCGAGGAGGACGGCTCGACTCCTCTCATGGAGTGCGCGAAGCGAGGCCGCCTCGACAAGGCGGCGGTCCTGCTCGACGCGCAGGCGCAGATCGACCACCAGGACAACGGGGGGAAGTCCTCTCTCATGCACGCCGCGGAAGCGGGCCATGCCGACATGGCCGCTCTCCTGATCCGGCGCGGCGCGAACGTGGACCTGACGACGCCCGAGGAGGACTCGGCGCTCATCCTCGCCGCGCGAGCGGGCCACGAAGCGGTCGTCGCGCTCCTCGCGGGCAAGGTCGCCTTTCTGAACCGGAGAGGCCCGGGCGGGAAGTCCGCGCTCGCGTGGGCGCAGGAGAGCGGACACGCCGCCGTCGCGAGAGCTCTCGTCGCGAGCGGCGCGAGCCTCGCCGGAGACGAGGTCCTGCTCGTCGAGGCCGTCGAGAAGCGCGACCTCGAGCGCGTGCGAGAGCTCCTGGACGCCGGCATGACCCCGGACGTGCGCGACAAGGACGGCCAGAGCGTGCTCCACCGCTCGATTCGGCGGTCGGAGCCCGAGGTCTTCTGGCTCCTCCTCGAGCGCGGGGCGAAGCCCGACGCCGAGGACCTCGTCCGGCTCGTGGTCGTGTACTGGAAGGAAGCGATCCCGGCCCTCCTCTCGCGCGGGCTCCACGTGGACGCACGCGACCACCGCGGAGAGACGGCGCTCATGGTCGCGGCCATGAAGGGCTACGTCGATATCGCCGAGCTCCTCCTCTCGAAGGGCGCCGATCGGAGCCTCACGGACGCTCGGGGCGACGACGCGGTCGAGTTCGCGAAGATGCGTCGCGACAACGACGAGATGATCCGTCTCCTCGGCGGGTGAGTCGATCGCGTCGCGCTCGAGATCCTCGCCGCGACGTCCCTCGGCTAGAATCTCTTCCGTGAACGACTTCCAGGCACGCGATGCGTCGGCCGTCGCGAGCGCGGTCCCGGCCACGGGTGGCATCGAGACGCTCGTGGACCGCATCCGCATGCGCGCGGCGCAGGACGGCGGGCGTCCGTTCGTGACCTTCCTCGCGGACGGCGATCGCGACGAGCGCCGCCTCACGTTCGGCGAGCTGGAGACGCGCGCCCTCGCCGTCGCCGGAGCTCTCGTCGGGCGAGGGCTCCGGCCGGGCGATCGCGTGCTCATCATGCTGCCGACCGGGCTCGAGTTCGTAGAGACGTTCTTCGGGATCGCGCTCGCGGGCATGGTGGCCGTGCCGGTGTATCCGCCGGCTCGCTTGACGCGCCTCGAGCACTACCTGAGGACGCTCGCTTCGATAGCGGAGACGTCGTCTTGCCGCGCGGCGGTCGTGGACGAGCGCCTCGTGCCTCTCGTGGGAAAGCACCTCACGTTCAAGGGCCAGCTCCTCGTGACCGACACGGAGCTGCGAGCGGCGCGCGAGCCGGGCCGTCCTTACCCGCTCGAGTCGTCGAGCCCGGCCTTCATGCAGTTCACCTCGGGCACGACGAGCCAGCCGCGCGGAGTCCTCCTCCTCCACCTTCAGGTCCAGGCGCAGCTCCGGGCTTACTGCGACGCCCTGCGAGTCGTGCCGGGCGAGGTCGTCGTGAGCTGGCTGCCTCTCTATCACGACCTCGGTCTCGTGGGCATGGTGCTCGCCTCGCTCCACGCGGGCGCTCACCTGATCCTGCTCTCTCCCGTGGACTTCCTGAAAGAACCGATGACCTGGCTGAGAGCGGTCTCTCGCCACCGCGCGGTCCACACGGCGGCGCCGAACTTCGCTTACCAGCTCTGCGTGCGGAAGTGCTCGCACGAGGCCCTGCGCTCCGAGAAGATCGACCTCTCGTCGCTCGAGAACGCGGGCTGCGGCGGAGAGCCGGTCTCGTGGGCGACCATCGAGCGCTTCCGCGCGCACTTCGCGCCCTTCGGCCTGCGCCCCGAGGTCCTGAACCCGTGCTACGGGCTCGCCGAGAACACGCTCGTCGCGACCGGCCACCGGCGGGCCGAGCCTCTGCGGACCATCGTCGTGAGCCAGAGAGGTCTCCAGGCGAACGAGGTGCGGGAGCCCGAGGGAGAGACCGACCGCGCGACGCTCGTCGGGAACGGCTGTCCGTTCCCCGGGATGGCCGTGCGCATCGCCGGCCCCGACGGCGAGGACCGGGGATCCCGCGCGATCGGCGAGGTCTGGGTGCAGAGCCCGTCGCTCGCCGAGGGCTACTTCGGCGACCGCGAGGCCACGAGCGCGACCTTCGTGACGCACGAGGGCCGACGCTGGCTCCGCACGGGCGACCTCGGATTCGTCGCGGACGGCGACCTCTACATCTGCGGGCGCAAGAAGGACCTCATGATCGTCCGCGGGAGGAACTACCACCCGCAGGACCTGGAGCTCGAGGCCGGCACCGTCCCCGGCGTGCGCGTCGGGAACGTCGTCGCCTTCTCGGTCGATCGCGGCGAGGGTCGAGGAGAGGTCGCGATCGTCGTGGCCGAGGTCGACGATCGCGCTCGCCGCGCCGTCGATGAGGTCCGGAGAGACGTCATCGAGAAGGTCTCGGTGGCCTTCCAGCTCTCGCTCGCGGAAGTGCTCCTGCTCCCCCACGGGTCGATCCCGAAGACGTCGAGCGGGAAGCTGCAACGAGGCCTCGTCAAGGAGGCTTACCTCCAGGGAAAGCTCTCGACTTTCGCGCCGCGAGGCGGGCTCGCGACGGGCCTCCTGAAGCTCCGTCTCGCGTGGGGAGGTCTTCGCCGCCGCCTCGGGCACGCCGCCTCCGGCGGGCCCGAAGCGGCCGCTCGCCCGGCCGACGGGGAGCGGAGCCTCGACCCGCGCATCGCCCTCTCGCTTCGCCGCGTGCGCCCCGAGGTCGGCTTCACGCTCACGCCCTCTCTGCGAGTGGACGCGCTCGGGCTCGACTCGCTCGAGCGCGTCGAGCTGTGGCTCCAGCTCGCGCGAGCCTTCGAGGCCAGGGTTCCGGATGCCGAGTGGAGCTCCTCCCAGACGCTGGGAGAGCTCCAGCTCCTCCTCGAGCGCCACCAGGGCTCCGCGCCCGCGGAGAGCGCCGCGCCGGGCGAGGACTCGTCTCTCCTCGTGCGAGAGCTCCTTGCGCCGCCCGAGGAGCCGTTCCCGCCGTTCCGGCGGCCGCTCACGGCGCCCGTCGGCTTCGCTCTCTTCTCGGCTCTCTCTCGCGTTTGCTGGAGCTTCCGCTTCCAGGGACGCGAGCACCTCGAGCGCGAGGGAGGCTTCGTCCTGGCGGGGAACCACGCGAGCTACCTGGACGCGCCGTGGATCCGGAACGCCGCCCCGCCGTCCGTGCGAGACCGCCTCATCGCCTATCGATGGGCCGGGGCGCCGCGCTTCACGCTCCCGTTCCTCGCCCAGATGAGGACGATCGCGATCGACCCCGAGGGGAGCTTCCACAAGGCGATCCGCGCGGGCCTCGAGGCGCTGCG
>JACQDU010000420.1 GCA_016200955.1 bacterium | reverse complement strand
TGAGCTGGCCGTTCAGCCACGCGCTCACCTTGTCTGCAATTTGCTCGGCGACGCCGCGCACGCGCCGCCGCCGGCGGCGCGGCACGAGCCGGATGAAGGTGTGGAAGAGACCGTCGGACTCGACCAGGAAGTAGCGGTGGAACTCCGAGTAGCCGAAGGGGCCCATGTTCGGGACGTGGACGTAGCCTATCTTCCCCTGGCTCTTCTCGTGCACGAGAGCGCGGTTCCGCTCGACCCACTCGCGGTAGCGGCCGGGGTTCTCGTCCCGGAGCGTCTTCACGACGACGTCCCGGCGCCCGCTCCCGTCGGCGTTCGCGACGGTCAAGACGACCTCGGCCTCGGCCTGGTGAACGAGGAGCATCTCGGGCCCGCGATCTCTCGTGAGCTCGCGGCCCGAGATCGCGAGGAGGAGGTCGCCCTCCTTCACGTCCGCTCCCGGCGTCGCGAGGGGCGAGCGGCGGTAGTCGTCCCACGAGTCCGCTCGCACGATGCGAGCGACGCGGTAGCGCTGCGCGTGCTCGTCCCACGAGAGGTCGGCTCCCAGGAAGCCCATGGCGTAGTGCGGGCCCGGCCGGTAGTCGCCGCCGATCTCGTAGGCATGCGAGGTGCCGAGCTCGCCTTGCATCTCCCAGATGATGTCGGCGAACTCCGCGCGCGTCGCGGCGCGGCCGAGGAGCGGGAGATATCTCTCGTAGGTCTGCTTCCAGTCCACCTGGCCCATGTCCTCGGTCCAGAAGTGGTCGCGCTGGAGACGCCAGGCCTCGCGGTACATCTGGCGCCACTCGCGCGCCGGATCGACCGGGACGCGGAGGCGCGAGAGATCGACCCAGCCCGACTTGCGGCCCGGCCCCTCGCGCGAGGCGGACTCGTCGGGCTTCTCTCCCGCCTTGAGCACGCGCACGCGGTCGCTCGTCCGGTAGACGAGCGTCTTCCTGTCGAGCGAGAGCTTGAAGCCCGCGATCCCGGAGACGACGGTCTCGGCTTTCTGGAGCTTCCAGTCGAACGCCTCGAGCACGGCCTTCGCCTGTGGCTGCGAGGAAGCCCAGCTCATCCCGAGCGCGCCCTCGGGCTGGACGGAGGTGAACAGGGCCTTCCCTTCGATCGCCTCGACCTGCTGGTAGATCCCGTCGGGAACGGGGAAGCAGAGGACGCGGTCCGCGATCCCCTCGCGGTCGATCCGGACGACCAGGTCTCCCGCGGGAGTCTCGGGCGGCTTCTCGTCGGGCTTCGGCAAGACGATGAAGGGAGAGAGCGTCTCCTTCGCGAGAGTGACGACGCACGGCCTCATGCCGCGAGGAAAGCTCAGGTCGAAGTGGACGCTGTCGTAGACGGGGTCGAAGAAGCGCTGCGAGAGGAACAGGAGGAGCTTCCCCTCGGGGTCGAAGCTCGGGAAGCCGTCCTTCCCCACGGCTCGCGTGACGGCGAACGACTCGCCGTCCGAGACGCGGCAGACCTTGAGCACGCAGACGTGCTCGCTCTCGGGGAAGCCGTAAGCGACCCAGCGGCCGTCGGGGGACCAGTCGAAGCCCTGGATCTCTCCGGCGAAGCTCCGGTCGAGGACGCGCGCGTTCTTCGCGACGAGGTCGACCAGGAGAAGCTCGTTCCGGTGATTCGAGAGGACGAGCTTGTCTTCCTTGGGCGAGACCTTGATGTCGATCGCGCGGCCGAAGTCGAGGTCGGCGAGACGCTCGGGCGGGACGCCCGCGTCTCGCTCGAAGATCTCGATCCTCTCCTCGCCGAGGGCGTCGGAGACCGCGACGAGGCGCTTCCCGTCGTGCAGGAAGCGGAGGAGGCGGTAGCGCGCGCCCTCGGCCTCTCCGTGCTGGAGGACGGGGCCGTCCCAGCTTCCGAGGGAGAAGGCCTTCCCCCGCGCGACGATCCCGACGAGGTGTCCCTTCGGGTGGAGCGCGTAGTCCTCGAGGTAAGGGCCCGCGTCGACGAACTTCCGCTTGAGCTGCGTGCGAGGAGAACCCTGCTCGAGCTCGACCTGGCGCGTCTTCCCCGTCGCGACCTCGTAGACGTGGAGGTCGGCGCCGCAGTCGTAGACGATCCGCTTGCCGTCGGTCGAGGGGTGGCGGGCGTAGTAGCTCTCGTGATCGGTGTGGCGCGCGAGGTCCTCTCCCGTCGGGAAGCACGAGTAGAGGTTGCCCGTCCCCTCGTGGTCCGAGAGGAAGAAGATGCGCTCGCCGATCCAGAGCGGGTGCGTGAGGTTTCCTTTGAGGTCGATGAGCTTCTGGAACTGCCCGTGCCCGTCCTTGTCGATCCAGAGGTCGCCGGCGGTCCCGCCCCGGTAACGCTTCCAGTGAGAGGCCTCGCGGCGCCTCCTCCCGAGGACCATGGCGCCGCGAGGACCGAAGCTCACGGTCAAGGCCGGGCCCGTCGGCAGAAGCTCGGGCCGTCCTCCGCTCGGTGAGATCGTGTAGAGCCTGTGGATCCCCGTGAAGGCCTGGGCCGCGTCGCTCGAGAAGACGACCCTCCCTTCGGGGCAGAAGCCGCAGACGAGCGAGGTGGCTCCGAGGTAAGTGAGCCTCGTCGCCGGCCCGCCTTCCGCGGGCATGACCCAGACCTCGGTCGGCCCCTCGTCTCGCCCGCTGAAGGCGAGCCACTTCCCGTCGGGAGAGAGGGCCGGGTGGCTCGTGAGCCCGAGCCCCGAGGTGAGACGGCGCGCGACGCCTCCCTGGACGGGGACGGTCCAGAGGTCGTCCTCGCAGGCGAAGACGATCGCGTCTCCCAGGACGTTCGGGTAGCGGTAATAGCCGGGGATCGCGCTCATGGGGCTTCCTCGCAGGGGCGCTATCTTAGTGATCGCGCGAGATGTTGCACGGCGGCCGCGCCTCGCCCGAGACGCCTTGACCCTCGGAACGGTCCTGGCTAGGCTCGTCCCGAGCCGTTTCGCGGGGCCGCCGAGGAGCTCGCGGAAGCGGTCATCGTCAACCCGTACGACGTGGACGCCTGCGCGGTCGCCCTCCACCGAGCGCTCTCGATGCCCCTCCCGGAACGCGCGCGGCGGCAGGTGGCGCTCCTCGAGAAAATTCATGATCGGACCGCCGCGAGGTGGGCCCGATGTATCCTCCGGGACCTCGAGGCCGCGGGATCGCGACGGCCGCGAGCCAAGCCGGCGATGGGAGAGGCTCGATGAAGACGTGCCTGCGTTGCGGCGCGCAGAACGTCGAGCCGCTGGGATCGTGCTCCCAGTGCCGGGCGCCTCTCGTGAACGCCGTCTCCAAGGGCACGACGCGGAGAGCGCGCTCCCAGGACCCTCCCGGGGCGACCGGTCTCATGCTGGAGCCGTGGCTCTGGCAGCCGAGCTCGATCGGCCGCCACCAGCCCAAGGCCACGGCTCGCGCCGAGACGCACCTCCTCGTGCCGCCCTTCGGCGAGGCCCTCCGGCTCGAGCCCTCCTCCGGCCGGAAGGTCGTCCTCGGTCGAGGCGAGGAGTGCGACGTCCGCATTGGCTCCCCCACGGTGTCGCGCCGTCACGCGGAGATCGTCTTCCGCGGTCAACCCGCCCGCGCCTTCGTGCGCGACCTCGGCACGAAGAACGGCACGCGTTTGAACGGCGCCCTCGTCGTGGGAGAGCGGACGCTCGAGGATCGAGACGTCCTGAGAGTCGGAGACGTGACCGCCGTCTACCGCGTGCACGGCGGGAGCCCCGGAGCCTCGCCCGCCGATCCGAGCTCTCGCCTCGAGCGGCTCAACGCGACGCTCCCCCTGGAGCCCGAGGCCGCCCCGAAGGGCCTCGCGGGAGAGATCGAGCTCGTCCCGATCGACGACCTGCTCGGCCGCCTCACGATCCTGCGCTCGAGCGGCCACTTCTCCATCGAGGTCGACGGCCTGGTGGGCCGCATCGAGTTCGAGTCGGGCCGCGTCGTCCTCGCGAGCTTCGGCGACCGGACGGGCGACGCAGCCCTGAGGACGATCGGCGCATTGACCCGGGGCCGCTTCCGGTTCGAGCCCGCGAGCGAGGTCGAAACGCCGTAGCTCCGTCTAGCGCTTCGTGGCCCGGACGATCCCGTAGCCACCGGGCACGTCCTCGAGCTCGGCGTCTCCGAAGATCGAGCGCACGATCCCCAGGTGCTCGTCCTTCGCCTTCGCGACGAGAGCGAGCCTGCCGCCGTCTCTCAGCATCTCGTGGGCACGGCGGACGAAGGCCGTGGCGATCCGGAAGTTCGAGTAGTAAGGCGGATTCGCGAGAGCGAGGTCGAACGGCTCGTCTCCCAGGTCTTCCAGGTCGGCTCTCAGCAGAGCGACGGCGTTGGGGAGAGAATTCGTGCGAGCGTTCCTTTCCGCGAGAGAGACGGCGCGGACGCTCGAGTCCGCGAGCACGGCTCTCCCCTCGGGCGCGAGCGACGCGGCGAGGAGGCCGAGCGTCCCGTAGCCGCACCCGAGGTCGAGGACGCGGTCTCTCTCGGATACCTCGATCCTCTCCGCGAGAGCGCGCGTGCCCGGGTCGAGCCTCTCGTGTCCGAAGACGCCGGGCCGGCTCTCGAGGACGAGCTTTCTCCCCTTGAGCGTGGCCGTGATCGTGTGGCGGTGATCGCGAACGACGACCTTCTCGCGCGTGCGGACCGCGGAGAGGCAGACGCCCCGGTCCTCGTCTTCTCCCGCGAGAGAGACCTTGCCGAAGACTTCCTTCACGACCTTGCGCAGCCAGGCGCCCTTCTCGTCGTCCACGCTCGCGAGAAGGCGCCCTCCCGGCCGAAGGGCCGCGTGGGCTTCCTCGATGATCTCCCTCGCGAAGATCGCCTCGCCGCCGCTCGGGAAAGGGAGGGCGATGAGGTCGAAGCTCGCCGCCTCCGTGGGCTCCGGCTCGCCCGGGACCGTGACGCCCGGGATATCTCCCGCGAGGAGGACCTGGACGTTCGCGGTCTCGTTCTGCGCGAGGACTCGCTCGACCTTCGCCGCGACGTAGGCGTCCGTGTGAATCGTGATGAGAGGAAGGCCCTGCCCGAAGATCCTCCGCGCCGCGAGCGCGACCGAGCCCTCGGTGTCGAGCCCCGAGAGCAAGCGCTCGGGCGCGCTCTCGGGAAGAGAGTCGATCAGGAGCCGCTCCGTCGCTCGCAGGCCGCGGCGGGAGCGGAAGGCGAGGCCGCGGACGGTCTCGGTCTTCTCGGAGGACTCGGGGTCGCCGAGGACGATCTCGGAGGTGCTCACGCGAAGGGGAGCATTCTTGGCGGAGCGGGCGAGAAAGCAAGCTCAGAGTGGCGCGTGAACGCGGTCGCTCGCGTAACAGATCGAGATCGGGTCTCCCGGGCGCGGGAGCGGCCTTCCCTTGAGCTGGTCCACGCGCCGGCGGATGTCCCCGGCGACGGTGAACCCGCTCGGGCTCTCGAGCTCGTAGCGCAGCTTGATCCAGAGGTCGCCTTCCGAGTCCCAGCTCGCGCAGGAGAGGACGCGTCCGGGGACGAGCCTTCCCGCGCGGACGAGCCGCCTTGCCCGGACGAGAGCTCGCCCCGTCGCGAAGAACAGGCCGCCCACGAGAGCGCTCCAGAAGAGCGCGAAGACCGCGACGAGCAGCGCCGGGACGAGCGAGATCGGCGAGATTCGTGAGACCGCGGGGTCGTCGGGCAGGTAGCAGACCGTCAGGCCCGCTCCCTCGAAGTGCTCGCCGTAGAACTTCTCGGAGACGCTCTCGCGCCGCGTGAGCTCCGCCTCTCCCGGGGAGAAGGCGTAGGTCACGCAGTAAGAAGCGCCATCATCCTGCACGACTTCCCTCGAGAGGACGCGGGCGGCGGCCTCGACGCCCCTCGTCTCGAGGAGAGCCGTGGTCCAGAGCTCGCGTGCGGCGAGGACGACGATGACGACCCCCGCCACGACGAACGGGAGGAGGAACAGCGCCAGGCACCCGTTCTCGCCCGCGTCCACTCGCGGCCGCGCGCCCGGCTCGCCCTTCGCGAAGGCTTCGTTCTCTGGATACAGGAGGAACATCGTGCTTCCTTCTCTACGAGAGCGGCTCGGGCCCTGGCAAGGGTTCGGCTCCGCGGGCGTCGTCGAGCCGTCGTCGGTTCGCGCTCGAGCTCCGGGACTCGCGCGGCGTCCGGACGCGCGCACGCCCTCGGGCTCGGCGAGGTGGTGCTGGCTCTCGAGGCTCACCGGCAGAACGACCGCTCTCTCTAGGACACCCTCGAGGCCTGACGGACCTCCACGGGCGCGCCTCGCTACTTCTTCGTCGCCGCGCCCTTCCCCGAAGCATTCCAGAGAAGCGTCGCCCTAGCCCCGCGCTTCGAGCGAGTGTGCCCGCCGGCGATCGCGGCTTCTCTCGCAGCTTTCGCGACGTCCTCGTGGAGCGCCCGGTCGAGCCCGTCGGGCGTGAGAGCGCCCTCGGGAGTGTGAGCGAGGATCGCCTCCGCCGCGGCGAGCTTCATGGCGGCGGAGATCCGGTCGCTCTGCGCCTCGAGCGCTCCCCGGAACAACCCCGGGAAAGCGAGGTGGTTGTTCACGCTCTTGCCCGTGGCCGCGAAGCTCGCGCCGGCCGCGAGCGCGACCTCCGGGTCGATCTCCGCCTCGGGGTTCGAGAGAGCGAGGATGATTTGCCCCTTCCTGACGCTCTCCTTCTTGATCAGACCGGGGACGCCGGTCGCCGAGATCACGACGTCGGCCTCGGCGAGGAGCGTTTTCAGGTCGGCCGCGCGCGCCCCGCCCTTCGCGAGACGCGCGACGAAGTCCTGGTTCCGGTGCGCGACGAGCATCTCCGCGACCCCGTGAGCGATCATGAGCTCCGTGATCCCTTCCGCGTCTTCAGGTCGAAACCGGCGAGGCGGCACGCGTTCTTCGCCGCGACGAGGGCCGCGACGGCGGTCCCGTGGCGGTCGTCGTGCATGACGGGCCGGTCGAGGAGGCGGTCGAGCTCGGCCTCGATCTCGAAGCACTCGGGGGCGGAGATGTCCTCGAGGTGGATGCCGCCGAAGCTCTTGGCGATCTTCTCCACGGTCGCGATGAAGGTCGCCGCGTCCTTCGCGTCCACGAGGATCGGGACCGCGGAGAGACCCGCGCACTTCTCGTAGAGGACGGCCTTCCCTTCCATGACGGGGAGCGATGCCTCGACGCCTATGTCTCCGAGCCCGAGGACGCGCGTCCCGTTCGTGCAGATCGCCACGGACGAGCCGGTCCACGTGAGCTCGCGGACCAGGTCCTTCTCCTTCTCGATCGCCCGGCACACGCGCGCGACGCCGGGAGTGTAGATCTGGCGGAGGTCCGAGACCTTCTCGAGCTTGACGCGGGAGACGACCTGGATCTTCCCTCCCCGGTGCTTCTCGAAGACGCGATCGATGCGGGAGAGGACCGAGATCCCGTCGATCTGCTCGATCCCCTTCACGACGTCCTCGACCATCGCCTCGTCCTTCGCCTCGACGGTGATGTCGCGGACGGAGAAGTCGCCTCCGGTCGAGACGGTCTCGATCTCTCCTATGATCGCGCCCGCCGTCGAGACGGCCGAGCAGAGCTTCGCCATGAAACCGGGCCGGTGGCGGCTACGGACGCGGAGGACCTCGTGGAATTCCATGGCTCCCCTTCGAGCGCATTCTACAGAGACCAAACCCGCGCGCGCTTGACCCGGAAGGCCGCTCATCGCAAACTCCGCATTTCTTCCCGAGAGATCTTCGAGAACAGCGAGGGGGAACATGAAGTATCTGACCGACAGCAAGGTCGCCGTCTTCGGAGCAGCCGGCGCGATCGGCTCGAACATGGTCCAGGAGCTCCTCGCGACCGGAGTCGCGAGCCACGTCTCCATGTACGACCCGTTCGAGAAGGGCCTCGAAGGGGCCGCGCACGAGGTCTTCCACTGCGCGTTCGAGGGAGCGAACGTCGCGCTCACGACCGACCCCGCCGTCTCGCTGAAAGGCGCGCGCTACCTGATCTCGTCGGGCGGCGCGCCGCGCAAGGAGGGCATGACGCGGGAGGACCTCCTGAAGCAGAACTGCGAGATCGCGCGCGGGCTCGGGCAGGACATCAAGAAATACGCGCCCGACCTCGAGTTCGGGATCGTCATCTTCAACCCCGCCGATATCACCGGCCTCACGACCCTCCTCTACTCGGGCCTGGCTCCGAGGAAGCTCGCGACGCTCGCGGCTCTCGACTCGACGCGGCTCCAGACCGAGCTCTCGCTGCATTTCAAGGTCAAGCAGGACAAGGTCACGGGCTGCCGCACCTACGGCGGCCACGGCGAGAAGATGGTCGCCTTCATGAAGGGGATCAAGGTCGACGGGAAGCCGCTCGAGATGCTCCGCGAAGAGAAGAAGTTCTCGGACGACGACTGGAAGAAGATCAAGGAGAAGGTCGTCAAGGGCGGCTCCCGGATCATCGAGCTCCGCGGCCGCTCGAGCTTCCAGTCCCCCGCTCACCACTCCGTCCTCATGCTGCGAGCGATCCTGGGAGGCGGCGATTACGACTGGCCCTGCGGCGTCTACGTCGACAAGGGCGAGTTCAAGGGCGTCGTCATGGCCGCGAACACCAAGATCACGAGGAAGGGCCTCGACTGGAAGGAGCCCGACGGCTCCCCCGACGACATGAAGGAGCTCCGCGCGAGCTGCGAGCACCTGAAGAAGCTCCGCGTCGAGGCGGTCAAGAAGCTCCGCGTCGAGGCGGTCACGCTCGGGATCTTGCCCGACCCTTCGAAGTGGGGAGAGCTGAACTCTCACCTCGCGAGCTAGCTCGACGGAGGCGGGTCAGGGAGACTTGCGCTCCTTGGCCCGGACCTCCTCGATCTTCTTCTTCGCCGCCTCGACGAACGAGATCATCTTCGGCTGCTTCGCCTTCATGCAACGCTCGAGGTCGGCGATCGCCAGGGCGTCTTCGCCCTTCTCCGAGTGCAAGCACCCGCGCGCGTAGAGCGCGGGCGCGCTTTCGGGGGCCTGCGCCAGGAGCCGCTCGACATCGGCGATCGCTCCCTCGAGGTCGCCCTTCTCGTGCCGGGCCTCGCTCCTCGCGAGGAGCGCAGGGCCCATGCGAGGGTCGATGTCGATCGCGTGCGTGAAGTCCGCGATGGCGCCGTCGAGGTCCTTCTTCGCCCGCCGGGCCTCGCCTCGCTTGAGCCACGCCTCGATAAGGCCGGGGCGCTGCTCGATCGCGTGATTGAAGTCGGCGATCGCCGCGTCCCATTGCCACCTTTGCGCGTGGATGCAGCCACGGTCGAGCCACGCGAGCCAGATCCGCTGGTCGAGCTCGATGGCCCGGGTCAGGTCCGCGAGCGCGGGGTCGTGAGCTCCCTTGAAGAAGCGCGCCTGCCCCCGGATCCCCCAGGCCTGCGCCATGCGCTCGTCGAGCGCGATCGCCTGGGTGGCGTCGGCGATCGCTCCTTCGAGGGCGTCCATGTCGAGCGTTCCGTCCTGCCGGCGGGCCATGTCGAGCTTGATCGCGGCCCGGTCGCTCCACGCGCCCTTGCGCTTCGAGTCGAGGGCGATCGTCCGGTTGAGGTCGGAGAGCGCGCCCTCCCGGTCGTGCTTCATGAGCCGCGCCATGCCGCGGACTTCCAAGGCCCCGACGTCGTCGGGCTCGAGCTCGATCGCACGCGAGGCGTCCGCGATCGCCCCGTCGAAGTCGCCCTTGTCCGCCTTGACGTGGCCCCGGATCTCGCGGGCTCGGGCGTAACGAGCGTCGAGCTCGATCGCGCGCGAGCAGTCGGCGATCGCCCCGTCGAGGTCGCCCTTCAAGTGCCGCGCGTCGCCGCGTGTCGCGAGAGCGTCCGCGTTCCTCGGGTCGAGCTCGAGCGCCTTGTTCGCCCGCTCGATGGCGAGGTCGTATTGACCGGACTTCAGGTGAGTCCGGGCCGCGTTCGCGGCGGCCTGGACCTGCTTCGTGTCGGTGGAGCCGCTCGCGACGGGCGCGGGAGGAGAGCCCGGGCGGTCGCTCTCCTGTCCGCGAGAGTAGACGCCTCCCAGGACGAACGCTCCCCCGACGAGGAGCGCGAGAACGGCTCCGCCGGCGAGAGCGATCAGGAGCGCGGGCGCCCGGGTCGCCTCGGTCTCTCCCCGGGAGAGGGCCCGAGCGAGAGCCGCGCCGTCCTCGAAGCGATCCGCGGGCTCCCGCGCGAGCGCGCGCTCGATCACGTCGGTGAGCCAGCGAGGCGCCCTCGGACAGTGCGCGCGCAGGGGCGCGACCTCCCCTTTCGTGAGCTTCGCGAAGATCTCGACGACGGTCGCCGCGTGGAACGCGGGCTCGCCGGCGAGGCACTCGTAGAGGATCGCTCCGAGCGCGAAGACGTCGGCCCGGGCTCCCACGGACTTCGCGCTCGCCATCTGCTCCGGCGCCATGTAGCCCGCGGTCCCGCGGATCTCCCCGAGGTGCGTGAGGGAGACGCTCTGGCTCGCTCCCGGGACGTCTTCCCGGAAGTGCTTCGCGAGCCCGAGGTCGGCGATGAGGGGCCGGCCGTCTTCCTGGAAGAGGACGTTCTCGGGCTTCAGGTCGCGGTGAACGATCCCGAGCTCGTGCGCTCGCCCGCACGCGCTCGCGAGGGCCTTCCCGAGAGCGACCGTCTCCGCCACCGGGAGCGGACCTCGCTTGAGCCTCTCGCGGAGCGTTCCTCCTCCTATGAACGGCATGATGAGGTAAGGCCCGTTCTCGCTCTCCCCGGCGTCGAGGAGAGGAACGATGCCGTCCTTCTCCTCGAAGGAGGAGAGGAGGCGCATCTCGCGCTCGAAGCGCTCGAGGGACGAGGTCTTCGCGCCGCTCAT
>JACQDU010000452.1 GCA_016200955.1 bacterium | reverse complement strand
CTCCGCGGGCCCGGAGGTCGCTCTCGCTTACGCGGAGCTCGGCTTCTCGATCGCGGTGGGCGGCCTCGCGACTTTCCCGAAGACGGACGAGATCCGCGCCGCCGCGGGAGCCGTCCCGCTCGAGCGTCTCCTCCTCGAGACCGACTGTCCGTTCATGGCGCCCGTCCCTCACCGGGGAAAGCGCTGCGAGCCGGCCTTCATCGCGGACACGTGCTCCGCCGTCGCGAAGGTCCGCGGGATCTCTCCCGAGGACCTCGCGAGAGCGACGAGCGAGAACGCCGCCCGGCTCTTCGCGATCTCGCTCACCATCGACTGAGAGATCACCGCGGAGGCGCGGAGGTCGCAGAGGCCGCGCAGAGGCGTGAGTGGGAGCTCGGTCCTCTGCGGGTCCTCCGCGTCCTCTTCACCTCCGCGGTTCATCTTCTGTCAGCGCCCTTGAGGCTCTCGTACTTCGCCCGGAACTTCCGGGCCTTCTCCGGCTCTCCGAGGCGCGTGTAGAGGACGGCCGCGTAGCGGTACGCCTTCGGGTGAGCCGGGTCGAGCTTGATCGCCTGCGTGAGCGCGAGCCGCGCGTCCTCGAGGCGGTCGCAGGCGACGGCGGACGCCGCGTGGAGGATCGCGATCTCGGCGTCCTCCGGCATGAGCCGCGAGAGGTGCTTCCACGCGAAGCACGCCCGCTCGTGGTCGCCCGCGCGCGCGTAAGCCTGGCCGAGCGCCTGCACGGCGCCCACGTCGTTCCGGTCGAGCCGCACGGCGGGCTCGAGCGCCTCGATCGCCGCCCTCGCGTCGCCCTTGTCGAGGAGCTCCCAGCCCTTCTCGACCATGCGCGCGAGGTCGGAGGAGGGAGCCGGCGCGGGCGCGGGCAAGCTCGCCGCGCGCGGCGGCGGGAGAGCTTTCTGCATGCGCGAGGAGCGGCGGCGCGGGCTCGTGTCCAGGGTGAGCTCGAGCGGCGAGCGCGCGTTCGGGTTCGACGCCCGGCGGAAGACCTCCGTCTCGTCGTCCTCGTCGGCGAAGGAGTCGTCGGGCTCGTAGACCGCTCCCTCGATCGTGATCCTCATGTGGCACTCGCCCGTGCCGCCCGAGAGGTTCACGTCGCGCACGAAGGGCGACGAGAGGAGGTCCTCCACGAGAGTGCGGGCGAGCCCGAAGGCGATCCCGCGCACGTCCACCTCGAAGCCGCGCGGCGAGGTCTCGATCGCGTGCTCGTAGTCGCCCACGATCTCGCGGATCGACTGCTGGACCGTGCGCCGCACCTTCGCGGGAGGAGCGCCTCGCGCGATGCGGCTCGATGGGCCTCGCGCCTTCCGGCCGACCTTCCTCGTCCCCGGGCGAGCGGCGCTCACGACGGCGCCGGAGGGCGTCGCGAGCTTGCCGGGCGTCTCCTCCGGGACGCGAAGCTGCGTCCCGCAGCGGAGGCAGCGCACCCTCCTCCCGCGGAAGGTCTCGGGGACGCGGGCCTCGTGGCCGCACTCGTCGCAGCGGATCTCGACCTTCCCCATCGCGCGCTGATCGTCTCAGAAAACCGAGAGGAGCGCTCCCTGGAAGGTGTTCGGGGACTGCTCGGATCGGACGCGGATGAGGGCGAGCCGGACGTTCTTCAGGACTTGCTCGATCCTCGCGATCCCCGTTCGCTTGTCCGGGTCCTCGTTGTCGCCGAGGATCGCCCGCTTTCCCTCGGAGCTCGGGGAGAACAGGACGCCCGCGCCCGGGTCGGCGTTTCTGGAAGCGATCGTCCAGTCATCCACCTTGGAGAGGAACGCGCGCATGGGGTCTCCCGTGCCGGGACCGAGGAGGCCGCCCAGGCGGCCCTCGCCGGCGTGCGCCCACTGCGTCGCGTCCGCCATGTCGGAGAAGAAGCCCTCGATCCTCTCTCCCGCCTCGGGAGGGCCCGCGAGGAAGCCGCCGAGGCGACCCTCGCCCGAGGCGTAGTTCGAGAGGATCTCCGCGGCGTCGGTGATCCCGGCCCTGAGCCTCTCGCCGGCGCTCGCGTCCCCGAGGATCCGGCCCGCGAGCCCGCCCTCTCCGTGAGCGGCCGCAGTCAGGCTCTCCCTCACGAGACCGCTCTCGTCGTTCAGGCGAGCGACGCTCGAGCGGAGGTCCTCCTCGGGGCTCGCCGTGACGAGAGCGCCCGGGCCCTCTCCCCGGGCGATCTTCTCGGCGAGCTCGCGGAAGTTGCGCGTCGAGTCGCGCGTCTGGGCGAACGCCTCGCGGAAGTCTCCCGCGACGTCGGGGTCGTTGAGGAGGCGCCCCGCCGTCCCGCCCTCGATCCGCACGAGCGCCGTCGTCGCCTCGTCCCACTCCTTGATGAAGTCCGTGAGCGCGGTCTGGCTCGACGAATCCGTGGGGATGTCGGTGAAGCCCTCCTTCATCGTGCCGGGGATCGTGCTCTTCGTCGGCCAAGCGGCGCTCGACGTGCCGGGCTCGACGTCCACGACGGCCGTTCCGAACGCGTCGGCCGTGCGGATCTCGACCCTGCAGTCCGCATGGAGCGTCACGCTCGGATCCACCTCGAGGACGACCAGGTGGTGGTCCCCCTCGAGCTTGATCGCGCCCACGCGGCCGATCTTGAGCCCCAGCGCGAGCACGTCGTCCTTCTCCCGGAGTCCGCGGGTGCGCGGGAACGTCACCCTGTAGGTTTGCCAGGGACGCAGGTCCTCCCAGAGGAGATACGTCGAGTAGTAGCCCAGGAAGTAAGTCGCGACGGCGACGACGAGCCCGATGCCCGTGAGCCTTGCGCGGTGGCCCATGTCAGAACGCCGCGAAGACCGCGCCGAGGAAGGCGTTGATGGGAGCCTGCTCGCGGAGGTCCTCGACGGAGTCGCGGAACTCCACCGTGAGCCGCTCGACTTCCTTGAAGATCCGGTTCACGCGGTCGCGGAACTCCGGGTCCTTCATGATGAGCCCGAGCGCGCCCTCGCCCCGATCGACGCTCGAGGCGATCTGGTCCAGGTGCTCGAGCGTCGAGCGCACGTGCTTCCCGGCATCGGGGTCCGTGAGGAGCACGGCCGCGACGCTCTCGGTGCCGGGGCTCGCGACGCGCGAGGTGATCGAGGCGACGTTGTCGAAGGTGTCGGCCGCCTTGTCGTAAAGGCGGTCGTCCTTGACGAGCTTCCCGAGGGTGCCGCGGCCCGCGGCGACGTCGCTCGCGATCGAGGCAACGCCGCGCACGATCGTCTTCGCGTCGGCGGTCACGACGGGGTCGTCCGAGACGAGGACGCCGATCGCGCTCTTCCCCTTGTTCGCGTTGGAGAGCATGACGTTCGCCTCGCCGAGGGCGTAGTTCGCGTTCTCGGCGGCGCCGTTCAGGTTGTCGTGGAGCCGCGACTTCCTCGCGACGAGCTCGCCGATCACGCCGTCTCCCCGGTCTATGCGGGCGACGATGTTCTCGAGCCGGCTCGCGGTGCTGTTCAGGTTCGACGACATCTGCTGGAGGTTCGTGGCGACCTCGCTGTCGTTGATGAGAGAGCCGAGGACGTTGTCGGTCTTCGTGAGCTTGTCGGACACCGTCGCGAGGTTCGAGACGATCCGCGCGATCCCGGGCTTGTTCTCCTCGACGAGAGCGTTGAGCGTTTGGAGGAGCTCGCCCTCGGCCGTGCCGATGATCATGACCTGTGTGTCGCTCATGTTCATGGACTTCGCCTCCTCGAGGGAGACGTGCTTCCCCCGAGGCCCGTCGAAGCCGCGCTTGATCTCGATGACGCGACCGCCGAGCGGCGAGAAGGGCGTCACCTTGACCTCGCTCTGGTCCTTGTAGATCTCGACGTCGGTCGAGACCTTGAGCTTCGCGTTCACGCGCTCCCCCTCGCCCTCAGCTTTCGGCGAGAGGCGGAGGTCGATGACCTCGCCCCGGTCGAGGCCCTCGACGCGGACGACGTCGCCCTTCTTGAGGCCGTAGATGCGAGGGAAGGAGACGAGGTAGGTTTTCGTCGGCCCCTTGAAGACGCCCGAGATGACGATCGTGTAGATGCCGAGGAAGGCCATGGCGGCGAAGAAGACGAGCCCCACGATGAGCTCGTTGCGCGCTTGCTTGGTCATGACGATGCCCCCGTTTCTTCGTTGCGTGGGGCGACTCTCGTCGCCCCCG
>JACQDU010000052.1 GCA_016200955.1 bacterium | reverse complement strand
CGATCCCCATGCCGCCCACGCCGAGCGTCCGCCCGATCACGTAGCGGTCGAAGGCGCGGCCGGCGAGCTGGGACTCCTCTCCCGCCGCGGCGAGGAAGGAGATCTTGGCGGCCGTGAGGCTCGGGGCGTCGGGGAAGACGTCGTCGTCGTCTCCGAGCTGGAGCTCGGGGCCGGGGACGATCGGGATCCCGGCCTTCCGCGTCGGGCCCGCGGCGCGCGCGCGGCCGGGCTCGGTGTCGACCGGCACGATCACGCGCGTTCCGTTCGCCCCGTTGCCCCGGCCGTCCGTGCGGTCGGGCGGGATCTCGGGGTCGTGCTCCCTTCCCTGGGGAGTGGGAGCGTCGCGGAGGCGGCTTCGCTGGAGAGCAGCTCCGACGCGGCCCGCGAGGTCGGGCGCGGAGAAGGGCACGGTGATCACGTCGTCCGCTCCGGCGTCGAGGCCTTCGAGCACGGCGCGCTCGTCTCCCTTCCCCGGCACGAGGAGGAAGGCGAGGACGTGCGGCCCGAGCGCCCTCACGTCGCGGACGACGTCGCGCACGAGAGCCGGCCTTCCCTCGAAGGAGCCCGCGATCACGGCATCCGGAGGAGAGAGGCGGAGCGTCTCGAAGGCGAGCGGCCCCTTCTCGAAGCTCGTGACGGCGTGACCGCGACCGACCAGGACTGCCTGGCTGAGAGCTATGACGTCGGCTCGACGATCGATGACGGCAATTCGAGCCATGGGGCTCCCGCGTGATCCGCCCTGCAAAGCGAGGTTAACCACGCCCGGACCCGACCGCAATGCAAGGACTCACTGGATTTACACGGACGGGACGAAGGGCGACCTTTGCATTTTGGGGCTCGCAAAGGCGCCGGAGCCGGCGTAACTATCCTGTCTCTCCCCACAACTCATATCGAGAGGATTCCCATGAAGCTGTCGCGCCTCGCGTTCCTCGCTCCGGCTCTCCTCGTCTTCCTCGGCGTCGCCGCTCGGGCGGACGACGAAGGAAAGACCAAGGCGAAGGCCAAGAAGCCCACGACGACCTTCGTCCGCTTCCAGGAGAGCGAGGAGGAGGAGGGCAAGGCGACGCTCGAGACGGCTTACGCGAGCTACACCAAGGCGGGCTCCGACGTCGAGGTCGTCCTCTACGGCGCCGTGCACATCGCCGACAAGGAATACTACGAGAAGGTCCAGAAGGACCTCGACTCCTACGAGGTCGTCCTCTACGAGATGGTCACTCCGCCCAAGGACCCGGCCAAGGTCGACGAGAACATGAAGACGATCGGCGAGCTCCAGTCGGCCATGGGAGAGATCCTCGGCTTCCAGTTCCAGAAGGACGGGATCAACTACAAGGCGAAGAACCTCGTCCACGCCGACATGACCTACGAGGAGCTGTCCGAGGCGACGGGCGGCGACATCTCGAAGGCCCTCCCGGGCGCCGGCATGTTCTCCGACCCCCAGATGGCGAAGATGCTCAAGCCCGCGGTCAAGTTCATGAAGCAGATGGGCAAGGGCTTCCTCGAGAGCATGGGAATCAAGGACCAGCTCAAGCTCCAGCTCGGCCGCCAGCTCGGGAACACCGACATCTCGAACATGCCCGGCGGCGAGGACATGCAGAAGATCCTCATCGTCGAGCGGAACAAGGTCGCGCTCAAGGTCCTCGACAAGGAGCTCGAGAAGCGCACGACCGGCAAGATCGCGATCTTCTACGGCGCCGCTCACATGAAGGACTTCCACGAGCGACTCGCCGACAAGGGCTGGACCCAGAAGTCCGTCTCATGGAACGCGGCCTGGACGATCGGGAAGGAAGACAAGGACGGCGGCGAGGACGACGAGAGACCCGCCAAGCCCGAGCCCAGGAAGGCGAAGAAGGCGGAGCCCAAGCACGAGGACGGCGACCGCGAGCCCGTGCCCTCGGGTGGCGGGACCAGGAAGAAGCGCTGGCTCTAGTAGGGCGTCCAACTTGATCCTGTCGGATGAACCGGCGAGTTGCCGAAGACGCACGAACCGACAGATCCAACTGGACGCGACACCAGTTCCAGTGTCCTGTCCAGCGAAGATCCGTCAGCTCGTGCCGACTTCGGCGGGGACGGAGAGTCGCGCTCCCGTCAGCGCACGTGCGGGTGCGACATCGCGGTGCCGAGGATCACGAGGACCCACCCGCCGAGCTGGGTGAGGAACGGCCTCTTCGCCGTCTCCCAGTGGGAGATGACGAAGATGAGGCTCACGAACGGAATGAAGAGCATCCCGATCGCCCAGAGGATGCTCTCCCTGAGCCCTTCGATGAACAACCAGATGCCTCCCACGATCAGGAGGACGAGTCCGACCAATCCGAGCAGCGCGCCCATGCGGCCTCCTCTCGACGATGCGATGGGCCACTCTACCGGGTGGCTGCTCGACCGTCAAAACGGCAGCGTCACGCACTTGCTCCTCCCGCGAGAGAAAACGTAAGCTGCGCGCTCGAGGGAGGGGCCATTCATGAGAGCACGGGACGTCGCGCTGTCGTCGCTGCTCGTTTCGATCCTCGGAGCGCCCGCGTGGGCCGAGGACATGCAGGCGGCCGACCTCGCGGGGACGTGGAAACGCGACGCCGGCGAGGGAGAGACCGCGCGCCTGATCAAGCTCGAGGCCGGCTCCTCTCCCGACGAGCTCGTGGGGAAGATGCTGAACGCCCCCGAGGCCGCTCCCGGGAAGCCTTACGGCGTCGAGATCCACCTCCGGCTCTCGGGCAACAAGCTCGAGGGCGCGGCGACGTGGATCGAGGAGAACCCGAAGAAGGGCCAGCCCGGCCAGCAGGACGAGTGGCGGGCCGACGCGCGCTGGGATCTCACGGTGGACTCCCAGGACAAGCTCTCCGGGAAGACCGAGTGGCTCTCCTGGGGCCGAGGGAAGGTCGAGAAGAAGGGCTTCGACAACCACACGTTCACGCGCCTCGCCGTGCTCTCTCTCGGCGGGAAAGGCACGGCGCCCGCGAGCGTCGAGGCGGGCTTGCCGATCGACGAGAAGGCCGTGGCGGGATGCTGGCGCACGTCCCTGGGCTCGGTGGTCACGATCAAGGCGAAGGACGGGGGCTTCGTCGCCGAGCGCGTGAAGGGCGGGCCGCCGGCGACGATCAAGCTCGCGAACGACGGCAACATCCTCAGAGGAAGCGTGACGCTCGGGAACCTCACGGCGCAGGTCGAGCTCAAGCTCGCTTCCCCGGGCCGCCTCGAAGGGCGCTGTGAGCGCGTCGAGGGAGACGACGCCTCGAGCGCGAAGAAATCCTGGGAGCCGCTCGAGCTCGACGTGCTCGCTCGCATAGACGGCGCCGGTGCGTCCGACGCGGACGCGCCCGCTCTCGGCGCGGGAGCCCAGGGAGCCTCGCTCGCGCTCGACTCGAAGCGCGACGACGGTCTCTACCTGAAGCTCACGGCGCGAGGATCGGGCTACGAGGGAGAGCTCGTCTCCAAGGCCGACGGCGTCCGGGCGAAGGTCGTCCTCTCTCCCGGCTCCGACGGGAAGCTCACGGGGACGGTGACCTGGAAGGACGGAGCCGAGACTCACTGGGAGCTCGCGCCCCAGGCCGACGGGACGATCGAGGCCCGCTGCGAGTGGGTCGACTGGGACGGGAAGTCCGCGGTCGGGCGCGGCTTCACGGCGAGAAAGTTCAAGCCGCTGCGCAAGGCCGGCTGATCGAGTAGAAGAAGACTGCATGGCGGCGTTACTCCGGATCGTCGAGGGCGTGTGCCAGGGCCTCTGGCTCACGATCCCGAATGGGGCGACGATCACGTTCGGCCGCGCCGCCGACGCGAGCTACGACTTCGAGGACTCGCTCCTCTCGCGCGAGCACTGCGCGTTTCAATGCAAGGGAAAGGCGTGCCGCGTCGCCGACCTCAAGAGCCGGAACGGGACGTTCGTGAACGGCGAGAGGATCGCCGCGCCGCGCGTCCTCAAGGTCGGCGACCACGTGAAGCTGGGCTCGATCGTCCTCGAGCTCATGAAGGTCGGGATCCTGCGAGAGCTCGTGGGCGCTCCTCTCCCGTCGCCGCAGGTCCCGGGAGTCACGCGCGTCTCGGCGCTCGCGACGACTGACGACGCGGTCGCGCCGGTCGTCCTCGGGAGGAACCCTCTCGAGTCCGGCCCGATCCCGCAGAAGGGCAAGCGCGCCTCGAAGCGGCTCTCGAAGCGAGTCCAGAGAGACCTCGCGAAGCTGGGCGAGGAGCCCGCTCCCGCGACTCCCGTGACGCCGGGCGGAGCCGATATCCCGGGAATCGCCGACCGGACCGCGATCGTCGATCCTCCCTTCGCGCAGAAGAAAGGCACTCCTCCGACCGTGCCTCTCGGGCCGGCGGTCTCTCTCGAGGTCGCCGAGGAGATCGCGGCCGCGCGGGCGGCGATCGGTGAGAAGGCCGGCGGTCCGCGCACCCCGGCGCCGACTCCTCCCACGATCGTCGTCGGTCCTCCGGTCCCGGACACAGACGTGCCCGCGTTCGGCGTGACGCCCGCCGCTCCTCCCGTGGAGGGGGCGATCGAGCGCACGATCGTCGTCGACTCGCCCGCCGCGTTCGCGAGCCCGCCCGCGGTCAACGCGGCCTTCACGGCTCCCACGGCTCCCTTTCCTTTCGTGGTCCCCGTGATCCCGGGCGTCAACGCTCCGGTGGATGCTCCTCCGATGACGCCGGCTCCGCCGCCTCCTCCGGCCAAGGGAAGGAAGACGAAATCTCTCAGGAAGAGCACGGAAGACTTCACGCTCACCGCCGCGCCCGCAGCGTGCGAGGTCTGCCGGACGAACGTCCCGCAGCAGGAGCTCCGGCCCGTGCGAGGGAAGCTCGCCTGCGCCCGCTGCGCGGAGCGCTTCGACCTGAATCCGGACCTGATCGACGGCTTCAAGCTCATCGAGCGCGTCCGGAAGACGCGGACGGGCACGGTCTACAAGGCCGAGCAGACCCTCCTCCGGCGTCTCGTGCTCGTGAAGACGCTCGAGACGAGCAGCGACGAGGAGGACCAGAAGAACCTCCAGCGCTTCATGCGAGAGGCGAAGACGGCCGGCCGCCTCCGGCACCCGTCGATCGTCGAGCTCTACGACGTGAACGACCAGGGCGGCCAGCGCTACCTCGTCATGGAGTTCGTCGAGGGAGAGACGCTCGAGCAGATCATCTCCCGCGGGCCGCTCCCGGTCGGGCAGACCGTGCGCTACATGCACCACACGGGCGACGCCCTCTTCCACGCCCACGACCAGCAGGTGATCCACCGCGACTTCCGTCCCTCGACGATCGTGATCGACCGCCAGAGCGACCAGGCGAAGGTCGCCGACTTCTCCCTCGCGAAGACGGACGAGGGCACGCCTTACTCGGTGACCGGCGGGAGCGAATACACCGTCCCCTACTACATGCCGCCCGAGCAGGTGATCGGCGGCACGCGCGTGGATGCCAAGAGCGACATCTACTCCTACGGAGCGACCTACTACCACGTGCTCTCGGGCCGCGTTCCTCTCGAGGCGAGGAAGCTCTCCGAGCTCGTCAGGAAGCTCAAGTCGGAGGATCCGCCCCCGCTCTCCCAGGTCGCTCCGCAGGTGCCGCGGGAGCTTTCGGAGCTGATCATGAAGTGCCTCTCGAAGGACCCGAAGGATCGCTACGACGACATGACGGCTCTCATGAACGACCTCTCGGCGATCCAGGTGGCGCTCAAGGTCTACACCTTCGACGCCGGCCGTCTCAAGCTCT
>JACQDU010000425.1 GCA_016200955.1 bacterium | reverse complement strand
GCGGCCGGGACGTGCGCCAGGCTTCCAGGATCGAGACCCAGAGGCAGCACAGCGTCACGACCTCGATCGCACCCCCGACGATCGGCGCGTAGACCGCCAGGCCGTCCTGGCCCGCGGCCCTGTGCGCGAGATAGACGAGGAGCGCGACGACTCCCGAGAGGAGGACGAGCCGCGACTCGCGGACGGGCCGGTCGGGGCGCGCGAGCTCGAGCCGGGCGCGACGCCAGTGCGCTCGCAGGAGCGCGTAGCACGAGATCGCGACCGCGAAGGTCACGAGCGTCGCGAGCGCCCACGCCAGCTCGAAGCGGGCCCAGACGACGACGAGCCCGTCGTCGCCCCTCGGGCCCGGGATCATGACGAGCGGCTGCACCTCGTCGGGGCGGAGCTTCCGGGGCGTCGCGCACTCGAGGAACGCCTTGAGCGCCACGGCCGTCGAGATCGACTGGAGGAGAGCGACGGCGCGCATCCAGCTCCTCTCGTCGGCCGGTAGCTCCTCGGGCGCGTCCGGCGAGGGAGCCGTCGGCGCGGGCGTCGGAGGCGAGGGCGCCGGGGGAGTCGGAGGCGAAGAAGGCGTCGCCGCGACGGAAGCGGGCGCTTGCGTGATCGGAGTCGGAGTGCTCGCGCCCTGCGCCCCGGTGTCCGCCGCCGCGACCGACACGAGGGAGCTCCGGGCCAGGAGGAGGTCTCGCTGCATCTCGGAGGCGCTCGCGTAACGGCGAGAGGGGTCCTCCGCGAGCGCGCGGAGCACGATCCGGTCGAGGGGAGCCGGTGCGGGGTCGAACGCTCCCATGGGCAGGCGGCCCGTCGCGAGCTCGTGGAGCACGACTCCGAGAGAGTAGATGTCCATGCGAGGATCGGGTGGCGCCCCGGCGAGCGCCTCGGGCGCCATGTATCGAGGCGTCCCCGCGACGAGGTCGCGCCCCGTGACCGTCCACCCGCGCGCGTCGGGCGCGAGCATGCGCGCGATCCCGAAGTCCGCGACCTTCGCCCGTCCGTGCGCGTCGAGCAGGATGTTCTCGGGCTTCACGTCGCGGTGGACGACTCCCTTCGAGTGGGCGTAAGCGAGCGCGTCCGCGACCTGCGCGGCGATCTCGGCCGCGCGGCCGAGCGAGACGGGCAGGTGCGCCCGGAGAGAGCCTCCCTCCACGAGCTCGAGCACCATGTAGAGCTGGCCCGACTCGTCTCCGATGTCGTGCACCGTCACGACGTGAGGGTGGTTCAGGAGAGCGAGCGCCCGGGCCTCCCGCTCGAAGCGCGCGCGGAACTCGGGTCGCGAGGCGAGCTCCTCGGGGAGGAACTTCACGGCGACGGAGCGCCCGAGCCGGAGGTGCTTGGCGCGGTACACGGTCCCCATGCCCCCGCGGCCGATCTCGTCCTCGAGCTCGAGGACGCCGCCGATCACGGCAGGCTCGAGCGCTCCCTCGAAGAAGCAGCGCGGGCAAGCCCCGATGCGTCCCGCCGGGAAGCTCGAACGGCAGCGCGGGCAGCTCTCCCGCGCCGCGGCCCCGCTCACCGGAGCGCCTCGAGGAGGTGCGAGATCTCGGCCTCGATGTCCCCGCTCCCGGGGCTCACGGTCTCGGCGATCTCCTCGCGCACGAGGCGCCGGAACCGGGCGCGCGTGCGGTGGAGGAGGGCCTTGAACGCCGGCACTCCGAGACCGCAGGCGGCCGCGGCCTCGGAGTAGGACGGCGGCGCGCCCGGGTTTTCCTCCGGTGAGGTCGCGAAGAAGCGGCGCACGGTCTCGAAGCGGCCCTTCCGCGCGCCCTCGTCGTGCTCGCGCTCGAGCTTGCCGAGAGCGCGCTCCATGACTCCGAGCGCCCACTCGTGGTCGTAGGCGCTCGCGGGCTCCTCGAGCGCCGAGGCGAGCTGGGTCTCGGCGACGTCGAAGTCGAGCGAGACGGTGCGCGCGCCTCCGCCTCTCTTGAGCGCCGCCTGCGCCTCCCGCTGGTTCGCGAGGTGGTGATCGAGCGCCATCCTCAGGTAAGCGCGGAAGCTCCCCTTGCCGGGGTCGAGGCGCTCGAGGAAGTCCCCCTCGAGGAGGTGCGCGAAGAACCCCTGCACCGCGTCCTTGGCGGCCTCCACCGTCAGGCCTTTCCGCCGCGCGTAGAAGTAGAGCGGCTTCCAGTACGTCGCGAGCAGCTCGGAGAGCGCAGCTCGCCTCGGCTCCGGCTCCCTCGAGGCGACGATCAGGGACCAGCGCGTCGTCGGGAAGGCGCGGCCTCCTCTCCCGATCGCCGTCTCGTCGACCATGGACGTAATATAGGTCATCCGAGCGACGCGGCGAGGGAAGCCTGGGTTTGGCGGGCCCGCGGGCTACGCGTCCGCCGCCGCCTCGCCGCGTTCGGTGAGGACGAAGACGCGGCCCTTCGCCGACTCCCGCCCCTTCACGAGAGCGAGCGCGCACAGGAGCGAGAGAGCGCGCCCCTCGCCCTCGCCGACCGGCAGCCCCGTGCGGCAGCTCTCGAGGAGAGCCTGGGCTTCGCCGAGCGTCGCGTCGTCGTCGGGGAGCCTCCGGCGCAGGGCGTCCCTCGCCGCGAGGAGCCGTATCGGCCCGGCAAGGATGATCGCGGCCCACGCCGCGACCTTCTGGCGCTCGTACGAGGCCACGGTGAGGAGGTCCTCATCCCTTCCGTGGACGCCGGGCTCCTCGGTGGGCTCGCCTCGGAGAGCGGAGAAGAAGGCCGCGGCGAGGTAGACGGCGACTCCGAGGCAAGCGATCCAGGTCGAGCTTCCCATGGAGAAGAGCGAGACCGCAATGAACCAGGTCACGGAGAACGCGATCAGGCACGCCACGATCGTGAACGCGACTCCCAGGACTGCCCCGAGGGCGAAGTCGAATCCCAGGTCGCCGTTCTTCGCGGCGACGAGATCCACGAGCGAAGCGCGCGAGCTCCCCGGGCTCATCCCGTCCCGTTACAGGAGAGCGGTCGCGGCTCCGCGCTCGTGCTGCGCGAGGGCCTTGAGCGCCGGCGCGACGAGGTCGTAGTGGTCGGCCGACTCGTCGAAGAGCGCCGCTCTCTCGCGGACGTCTTCGATGCCGTCGTCGCACCCGAGCTGGAGGAGAGCGAGGGCGATCGGGAAGCGGAGGCGGCGGTCGCCTCCCTCGAGCCGGCCGCGCAGGAAGGCGGTCGTCTCTCCCCGGTCGAGCCCCTCGAGCGCGAGGCGGGCGAGGCCGAAGACGATCCGGCGCCTCACGTCGTCGGCGTCTTCCTCGTCGAACAGCGCGCGCAGCTTCACGGGCACGCTGGTCCCGAGGTCGTCTCCCCCAGAACGAGCGCTTCGCTTCGCCTTCTGCGCCGCGAGGAACGAGAGGCCCGTGACGGCGCCCGCCCGGGCGTCGTCCGAGCGGTCCTCGAGGCCCTGCTCGAGGAGCTTCCGGATCTTCGGGTCCTCCTCCTGCCGGCCGAGGAGCGGATAGACCTCTCCCGGGAGAGCGATCCCGCGGTCGAGGAGGCGGAGGACGAAGCTCTTCACGCGCTCGCTCTTGAAGGGCACGAGGAAGTGGAGCGCGAAGGGGAGGTCGCCCTCGTCGAGCGCCGAGAGCTCCTCGAG
>JACQDU010000051.1 GCA_016200955.1 bacterium | reverse complement strand
GGGCTCGGGCTCGTCGCGGAGCGCGGCGTTCCGCGCGTCGCCGAGAGCTCGATCGAGATCGGTCTCTCGTCGGCACTCCTCGCGATCGGGTGCGCGCACCACGCGGCCGCCTTCGGCCTTCGCGGCGAGGCGAGCGGAGGGGGCGACCTCGCCGAGGCCGCGGGCTTCCCCTTCGCCGCCTCGGTCCTCGTCGTCCTGGGAGCCGTCCTCCTCACGCTCACTCCCTGGGCAGCGCTCGCTTACCCGGTCCTCTACTGGAAGATGGCGCCGGGCGCGGCGCGCGCCTGGGAGACGGCCGAGGTCTCCGTCCGAGTCACGGAGGGCGCATGAGCGAGGGCGCGCCCGCCGCGATCCAGGTCGAGGGAGTCGAGAAGAGCTACGGCTCGCTCGTCGCCCTGCGCTCCGTCTCGCTCCAGGTCGGCGCGGGGGAGACGTTCGGTCTCCTCGGGCTCAACGGCGCGGGCAAGTCCACTCTCTCGAAGATCCTGATCGGCCTCCTGCGCGCCGACCGAGGTCGCGTCTCCGTCGCCGGAGTCGATCCCGCGAAGGAGCCCGTGCGTGCTCGCGAGAAGCTCGGCTATCTCCCCGAGGAGAGCGTCCTCTACGACGAGCTCACGGCGACCGAGCACCTCCTGACCGTCGCGGCGCTCCGCGGCATGGCGCCCGACGTCGCGCGCGCCCGCGCGGACCGGCTCCTCGAGTTCCTCGACCTCGCTCACGCGAAGGACCGCGCGTGCGCCGGCTACTCGCGCGGCATGCGGCGGAAGACGGCGATCGCGTGCGCTCTCGTGGGAGACCCGGAGGTCCTCCTCCTCGACGAGCCCACGGACGGTCTCGATCCCGACGGCGTGCGGCGCTTCGACGAGATCCTCTCGGAGCTCAAGAGGCGCGCGAGGGCCGTCGTCATCGCGTCTCACATCCTTCCTCTCGTCGAGAAGCGCTGCGACCGCTTCGGGATCCTCGACCGAGGGAGCTTGCTCGCCCAGGGGACTCTCTCCGAGCTACGCGAGAAAGCCGGCGACCCGGGAGCGGACCTCGAGCGGGTCTTTCTCCTCTTGACGAAGCGGGAGGCGAAGGACGCGCGCGACTTGCTGGCGTGAGGACGACTCAGAAGCGAACGCCGAGCGAGAAGTCGATCCCCGTGAAGCGCGTGTCGAGCCCCCGTCCCCCGCCGTTCACGTGCATCGCCACGAGGCGCCACCCGACCGTCGCCTCGAACCAGCCGAAGTGAGCTCCTCCGAAGACGCGCACGCGGTCGGTGAGCGTGACCCGCTCGAGCGTGGGAGAGATCACGCCGGGGATCCCGTAGTCGACGCCGATCCCGAACATGTCGAGGAAGTCGATCGACACGCGGAGCCCGGGCGAGAGATACCAGGTGAGGATGTGCCCTCCCGCCTGGGGCGACGGGTTCGGCGTCACGCGCCGCAGCCTCACGTCGACATCCACGATCGTCGCGCCGTAAGTGAGAGCGCCCGCGAGCTCGATCGGAAAGTCGCTCGAGACGTCGTGCGGCAGGTGCAAGCGGTATCGAAGCTCGTAGCCGTAGAAGACCCTCCCGAACAGGAAGGAGCAGTAAGAATGGACGAGGTCTCCCGGCTGGAGCGTGAGGCCGTTCGTGCTCTTCTGCTGCTCGACGCGGCCCGACATGCCGTACTGCGAGAAGCCCGAGACGTCGCCGCCGAGGAAGCCGGCCCTCGAGAGATCGAGTTGCATCGAGAGACCCGGGATCGGCACGAGAGACGGCGCTCCGAGGTCCTTCCCGAACGCGACCTCTCCGCTCCGACCGCCGTGCTCCTTGAAGCCGAAGTGGCTCCTCTTCTTCCAGCCCGCGAGGAACAGGTAAGCGGAGGCCGCGAACGTCTCGCCTGACTTCGATCCGATCCAGAGGCCGTTCTGGTGCGGCGCGTACCTGTAGTCCGGGCCGTCTTCGTCAGCGTGTTTCTTGTCCTCCGACCAATCTGGGTCCGCGTCGCTCCCAGGTTTCCATACCTGAGGGTGGTCGCCCGCTCTCGCAGGCACTGCTCCGGCGATCACGAGAAGAAACGCGAGGGCAAGCGCTCGGGCAGACATGGGGGCGCGCATTCTACGCGCGAGGCGTCGTGCTTGCCGCGAGGCTCGCGAAGCCCGTGAGAACTTTGCTACATCCGTGCCTCTCCCGCGACCGAGAGGAAGACATGGGAATCTTCAAGGCGTACGACGTGCGCGGACTCTATCCCGAGGAGCTCGACGAGGACCTGGCGCGAAGGCTCGGGCACGCGTTCGGGCGCTCGCTCGCGGCGAAGGGGACGGTCGCGGTCGGGAGAGACATGCGGCCGAGCTCGGTCCCGCTGGCGGACGCTCTCGCGGACGGGCTCCTCCGCGCGGGCTGCGACGTGCTCGACATCGGCTTCGTGACCACACCGTGCCTCTACTTCGCCGTCGGGGCGAGGAAGTGCAAGGGAGGCGTCATGATCACGGCCTCCCACAATCCGGCTCGCTACAACGGACTCAAGCTGTGCGGCGAGGGCGCGACCCCGATCGGCAGCGAGAGCGGGCTCAAGGAGATCGAGGCCGCGGTCGCGAAGAAGCAAGCGCTCCCGGAGAAGGCTCGCGGGAAGCGCACGAGCGTCGATCTGCGAGCCGACTACGTCCAGCACCTGCTCAAGCTCGGCGGGAAGATCACGAAGCTCAAGGTCGCCTTCGACTGCGCGAACGGAGCCGTGGGCTCCGTCCTCCCGCTCCTCCTCGAGAAGCTCCCGCAGATCGAGGCGGTCCGGCTGTTCTTCGAGCCCGACGGGACCTTCCCGAACCACGAGCCCAATCCTCTCGTCGAGGAGAACCTCGCTCCCGTGAAGCGAGCGGTGCTGGAGAAGAAGTGCGACCTGGGAGTGGCCTACGACGGAGACGGGGACCGAGTCTTCTTCGTGGACGCGAAGGGAGAGACGATCGCCTCGGACCTCCTCTGCGCGCTCCTCGCGCGGCGCGTGCTCGAGCGCGAGAAGGGCGCGGTCGTGATCTACGACCTCAGGAGCTCGCGCGTCGTCGAGGAGGAGATCAAGGCCGCCGGCGGCGTTCCCCGGGAGGAGCGCGTCGGGCACGCTTTCATCAAGAAGACCATGAGGGAGACGAACGCTCCCTTCGCGGGAGAGCTCTCGGGCCACTTCTACTGGCGCGACCACTTCTACTGCGACACGGCGCTCCTCACGACGCTCAAGGTCCTCGGAGTCGCGGGAGAGAAGAAGCTCGAGGACCTGATCCGCCCGCTCCGCCGCACGCACCGCTCGGGCGAGGTGAACTACGAGGTCGCGGACAAGGACGGCGCGCTCGAGCGCCTCGAGAAGGCCTTCCCGGGAGCGGCCGTCTCGAAGCTCGACGGCGTCACGATCCGGCTCGCCGACTTCTGGTTCAACGCGAGGAAGTCGAACACCGAGCCCCTCCTGCGACTGAACATCGAGGCGAAGAACGCGAAGCTCCTCGACGAGACGCGGAAGAAGATCGAGTCCGTCCTCGGCGCGAAGCCCGTCGAGCACGCGTGAGCTCCTCGTCTCCTCCCGGAACGGGATTCGTCCGCTCGCTCGCGTGCGTGATCTGCGGCGCGGCCTACGATCCCGCGAGCGCGACGCTCTGGTGCACGAAGTGCGGCCCCGAAGGCACGCTCGACGTCCTCTACGACCTCGAGCGCGCGCGCCCGCAGCTCGAGCGAGACCTGAGAGACGGCCCGCGCTCGCTGTTCCGGTGGCGCGCGATCCTTCCCGTCGCGCTCGAAGGACGGCGCCCGCCGCTCGAGGTCGGGCCCACGCCCCTCGTTCACGCGACCAGGGAGAGGCCGCTCGGCTCCCTCACCCGGATCGTCGTGAAGGACGAGGGAAGGAACCCGACCGCTTCCTTGAAGGACCGCGCGACGGCCGTCGTCGTCGCGCGCGCCCTCGAGCGCGGCTCCAAGGGGATCGTCTGCGCGTCCACGGGGAACGCGGCGAGCTCGCTCGCCGGCCTCTCGGCGGCGTGCGGGATCGAGACG
>JACQDU010000050.1 GCA_016200955.1 bacterium | reverse complement strand
ACTGCCGGGCTTGCCGGGGCGCGGGCTGCGCCGTCTGCGGCGGGACCGGCCGGACGCACGAGGAGAGCGTCGAGGACCTCCTCGGAGGCCCGCTCGCCGAGAGCTTCCGCGCCGCGCGAGCCGTCCTCCACGGGATGGGCCGCGAGGACGTGGACGCGCGCACGCTCGGGCGCGGGAGGCCGTTCGTCGTCGAGCTCTCCGAACCGCGCTCGCGCAAGGTCGACCTCGCGGCCGCCGCGAGAGCGACCTCCGAGCGCTCGCGCGAGCGCGTGGCAGTCTCGCCTCTGCGGGTCGTGCCGGCGGAGGTCGTCGCGCGGCTCAAGGCGCTCGACCCGCCGAAGCGCTACCGCGCTCTCGTGAAGGTCGGGGCGCCCGTCGAGCCGGAGAGGGTCCATGCGCTCGAGGGGACTTTCCGGGGCGCGGAGATCCGGCAGAGGACTCCCGAGCGCGTGCTCCGACGTCGGGCGGACAAGGTGAGGCCGCGGCGCGTGCTCGAGCTCCGGGCGGCGCTCCTCCCGGGCGGGGCTCTCGAGCTCTTGGTCGTGGCCGAGGCGGGGACCTACGTGAAGGAGCTCGTCTCCGGCGACTCCGGGCGGACTGCTCCGTCGGTCGCGGAAGCGCTCGGGGTCGCGGCTTCGGTGGTCGAGCTCGATGTGCTCGAGATCCTCGTGGAGGACGAGGAGGTGCTGGGCGCTCCGAGAGCGAGCGATCGTCGTGAGTGAGCTTGCCGCGAGGACGCGAGCCGGAACGGAGGCAGCGATCTTGTGAGCGAGCTTGCCGCGAGGACGCAAGCCGGAACGGAGGAGCGATCTTGTGAGTGAGCTTGCCGTGAGGAAGTGAGCGGGAGACGGGGAGCGAGGTCGCGTCCGAAGCGGAAGAAAGGCGAGGGAAGCTGCGAGGAACCGGCTCTCCGAGAAAACTCGAGACCCGGGGGCGGGGTACCACTCGTCATCCACTCTAGCCCGCAAGCCCTCCGGGCCGCGGATTCGGGGGCTTTCCCGGAGAGCCCCACCGAACCGAGCGTCGTCCTAGGCGAACCCGAACCCCGGGAGCTCTTTTCCCCGGGCCTTGTCCCGGTAGAGCTGCAACCGCTCGACGGGCTCGCCGCCAACGATGTGCTTCTCGACGATCTCGACGACGTCGCTCACCTGGACGCCGCCGTACCACACGGCCTCGGGGTAAACGACGACCGAGACGCCCTGAGCGCAATTGTCGAGACAGCCCGACGAGTTCGCGCGGACCTTCCCTTTCAGGCCTCGCCTGTGGATCTCGGCCTTGAAGGCCTCGACGACGTGTTGCGAGCCCTTCTGCTTGCAGCACCCGCGCGTGTCCGTGTCGGGGCGCTCGTTCGTGCAGACGAAGATGTGGTGCGTGAATCGGCTCACTTCCGGCCTCTCACGCGATCTTACAACGATCCCGCGAGGGCGTGGAAGGACGGGCGAGGCGGCAAAGAGAGACCGCGCCCCGGCGCGAGGGTGGGTCGCGCCGGGGCGCGGCAGAACGTCTCCTGTGCTACCGAGCGGCGTGAGCGTGCGTCTTGACCGACGCGGGCTTCCCGTGGCGACGGGTCTTCGTCGCCTTCTTCATGCCCTTGGCCGCCTTCTTCATGTTCTTGCGCGCCTTCCGGCCCTGCTTCGCCCTCTTGCTCTTCTTGCCGGCCTTGGCGGAGTGGGCCTTCCGGCTCTTCTGCGCCCTCGACTCCTGGGCGGGCTCCTGGGACTTGTCGGCGCCGCCGACCCGGGTGGCGGGGGCGGGACGGCTCGAGTGCCCGCCGGCGGCGAACGCCGTCGGGACGCTCGAGAACAGGAGGGTTGCGGCGAGGGGCAGCGACCAGAGGTTCTTGAGATTCAGCATGACGAGCTTTCTCCTTCGAGATCGCGCGGTCGCGCGATCCGATCACTGAGTTTGAAAAACGCACGTTGAGTCACCTCCGGCACACGCGCGCCGGACGTGCGAGGGAGAAGGGCAATTGCCTTGCCGCACCGCGGCGCAATCTCCCGGGCTCATCTTCTTTTCAGATTCTTTTCACGCGAGAGGCGCGAGAGGGCGCGAATGCCCGAGAGCCCCCGTCCTTCCTGGGAGAAAGCGTGTCGAGACGAAAGGGCGCGAAGCGTGCGGCTCTCGCGCTCGAGCGCGGGAGAGCGGAACGCGATCTTCTCCGCATGGAGCGAGAGCCGCGCGAGGAGCGGCGTCTCCTGACGGTCTTCCTTCTGCCGGTAACCCGGCTTGATCTTCGAGAGGAGGAGAGCTTCCTCGCCGCCGTAGAGCGGATCCACGGCGAGCGGATACCCGATCGCCTCGAGGTGGACCCGGATCTGGTGCTGCCTCCCCGTGAGCGGCCGGAGCCGGACGAGCGTGTGGCCGCGGAAGCGCTCCTGGACCTCCCACCCCGTGCGCGCGGGCTTCGCGTCGCGCCCGCCGGTCCTCATGCGGCGCGCGTGGCTCTTCTCGAGCTCGCCGATCGGGAGGTCGATCTCCCCCGAAGCTTGCTCGTCGGGGATCTCTCCCAGGACGAGCCCGAGATAGTCCTTCACGACCTCGCGCTCGGAGAACTGCTCCGAGAGAGACCGGAGCGCGTCCTTGTCCTTCGCGAGGAGGACGACGCCCGAGGTCTCCTTGTCGATCCGGTGCACGACGCGCGGCCGCGGCGGGCGCGCGAGGCCCGCCTTCCGAGCCTCCGTCTCGAGGTGGTCGAGGACGGCCGAGAGGAACGGCGCCTTCGTCTCGCCGCGCTCGGCGATGACGGCAACGCCCGCGGGCTTCGCGCACGCGAGGCACCGCGCGTCCTCGTAGAGCACGGAGAAACCCTCGAGGCGCGCGGCGCGGAAGCGGAGGAGCTCGTCTTCCTCCGGCAGCTCGAGCGCGATCCGCTCTCCCGCCCGCAGGACGCGGTCCTCGGAGGCGGGCCGCCCGTCCACGGCGACGCCGCCTCCCTTGATGATGCGGCGGAGGCCGCTCGTGGAGACGTCGTAGAGGCGCTCCGAGAGGAGCTCGAGGAGAGTCGAGCCCTCCTCCTCGGCGGAGACGAGGAGCTCCTCCGCCTCGCCCCCCTCCATGGTCACGGAGCGCCTCTCGTCTTACTTGAGCTTGGCGAGCTCTTTCAGGATGTCGTCGTTCTTCCGCGCCTCGCCGTGCTCGGCGACGAACTTGACGTTCCCGTCCTTGCCGACGATCACGGTCGCGCGCTTGTCGAACGTCCCGAGGAACTTCTTGGCATCGACAGAGGTCGTGAGGCCGTACGCCTTCCCCGCCTCGAGGTTCCGGTCCGCGAGGAGCGTGTGCTTGATCCCGAGCTTGTCCTTCCACGCCTTGTGCGTGAAATGGCTGTCGGCCGAGATCCCGAGCACGACCGTGTCCTTGCCCTCGAACTTCGGGAGGTCGTTCGAGAAGCACGTGTTCTCCGTCGTGCAGACGGGAGAGAAGTCGAAGGGGTAGAACGCGAGCACCACGTTCTTCTTCCCCTTGAACTCCGAGAGGCTGACGTCCTTTCCGTCCTCGTTCACGAGCTTGAAGTCGGGAGCCTTGTCTCCAACCTTGACCATGTCTCTTTTCCTTGCATGAAGTCGCGTGAGAAAGCAGACCTTCCAGGCGAGGCGCCCCCACAGCGCCTTCTCTCCTCAAGACCTGCCCTGCGTCCGTGAGGCCGTGTTCCGTCGGCGGTCGGGAGACCGGCGTCAGGATCCGATGTACACGCCGTCCTTGAAGTGATCCCTGAGAGACTCGACGAGCCCGCCCTTGTTGAAGATGTCCCGCACGAAGGGCGGGAACGGAATCGAGGTGAAGACTCTGCCGCGGGGGGACTCCGTACCCCCCGGCCCCCCGGTGCCGGTGGACGGCAGCTCGATCGTCCCCGCCGCGAGGTCGGCCTCGACGACGTCGCCCGCCGCGATCGCATCGGCGGCGTCCGGGGCGACCATGATCGCGAGCCCTATGTTGATGCAGTTCCTGTAGAAGATCCGCGCGAACGACTTCGCGATCACGAGGCTCACGCCGACCGACTTGATCGCCAGCGGAGCGATCTCGCGCGAGCTCCCGCACCCGAAGTTGTCTCCCGCGACGACGACGTCGCCCACCTTCACCTTGTCGGGGAAGCCGGGGTCGAGGTCCTCGAAGCAGTGCCCCTTTATGTCCTCGGGCTTGAGGAGGTGGCACCAGCGTCCCGGGAGGATCACGTCGGTGTCGACGTTGTCGCCGTATTTCCAGGCGCTGCCGTGGATCTTCGTCGCGGCGCTCATCGCCCGGCTCCTCTGGCGCGGGGGGACTCCGTCCCCCCCGCCCCCCCGGGTGCCTGCTCGCTCGCGGGAGCCTTCCGCCCCGTGACCTCTTCGGGAGAGCAGATCCTTCCCTTGACCGCCGTCGCGGCGGCGACCGCGGGGCTCCCGAGATAGACCCTCGCCTCGCGGTGCCCCATGCGGCCGACGAAGTTCCGGTTCGTCGTCGAGAAGCAGACCTCGTCCTTCGCGAGGACTCCCATGTGCCCTCCGAGGCAAGGCCCGCACGTCGGCGTCGAGACCGCCGCGCCCGCCTCGGCGAACAGGGCGAGCAAGCCTTCCTTCGCGAGCTCGATGTAGACCTTCTGGCTCGCGGGCAAGACGACCATGCGCACGCCGTCCGCGACCTTGTGGCCGCGGATCACCTCGGCCGCGGTCCGGAAGTCCTCGATCCTCCCGTTCGTGCAGGAGCCGATCACGACCTGGTCCACCTTCACGTCGCCGACCTCGGAGATCGGGCGCCCGTTCGACGGCAGCGTCGCAGCGCATGATCCCGTTCTTGCCGCCCATCTCCGCCGTCATGTTGACGATCGTCGAGCGGCCGGGCATCTCGAGGGCGTCGATCGCCTCTCCCGCGAACTCGACGGCGCAATAGTTCGCGCCGGCGACGCCGATCCGGGCGATCGCGTAGAGGACGAGGTCCTTCGCGGACGTCCAGCCCCGGAGGCGTCCGTGGAAGTTGAAGCGGACCGTCTCGGGGACGCGCAGCCAGATCTGGCCCGTGGCCATGGCGCACGCGAGATCGGTCGAGCCGATCCCGGCGCCGAAGGCGTTGAACGCCCCGTAGGTCACGGAGTGGCTGTCTCCGCCGACGATGACCTCGCCGGGCCGGATCAGCCCCTCGTCGGGCAGGAGGACGTGCTCGATCCCTCCGCGCCCCGCGTCGTAGAAGTGCTCGATCCCCCAGCCCCGCGCCCAGTCGCGCACGGTCTGCGAGAGCTGCGCGGTCATGATGTCCTTGTTCGGCGTGAAGTGGGACATGACGATCGCGACCTTCGACGGGTCCTTGACCCGCTTGCATCCGAGCGCCTTGAAGACGGGCACCGCGAGCGAGGTCGAGAGCTCGTTTCCCATGCAGAGATCGACCTTCGCGGTCACGATCTCGCCGGGCTTCACGCTCGCCTTGCCCGAGGCTCGCGCCAGGATCTTCTCGGTCGCCGTCATCTTCGTCATGAGCTTCTTCTCTCCCGACTTCCCCGGTGTCTCTTTCATTTCACGGCGCCCGGAGCGCGATGGCGATTCCCTGCCCGCCGCCTATGCATGCCGATGCTACACCGAGCTTCCCTTTTCTCCGCTTCATCTCCAGGGCGAGCGTGAGAGTGATCCTCGTCCCCGAAGCGCCGAGCGGGTGGCCGAGCGCGATCGCGCCGCCGTTCACGTTCACCTTCTCGCGGTCGAGCCCGAGCTCCTTCTCGACGGCGAGATACTGCGCCGCGAAGGCCTCGTTCACCTCGATCAGGTCCACGCGCTCGAGCGGCTCGCCGATCTTCTTGAGGAGGTCGCGGATCGCGGGAGCGGGACCGATCCCCATGTACTCGGGAGGCACGCCGACGGTCGCGTAGCCGGCGATCCGGGCGAGGATCGGCATGCCGTCCTTCTCCGCGACCTCGCGGGCGGCGACGACGACCGCCGCTCCGCCGTCGACGATGCCGCTCGCGTTGCCGGCCGTGACCGAGGTCTCCGGCCCGAAGGCGGGAGAGAGCTTCGCGAGCGCCTCGCGCGTGGACTCGGGCTTCATGTGGTCGTCGCGCGTGACCTTCACGGTCTCTCGCCCCTTCTTCACCTCGACGGCCACGATCTCCTCGCGGAAGATCCCGGCCTCGGTCGCATCGAGCCCGCGCCTCATGGAGCGGAAGGCGAAGTCGTCCTGAGCTTCTCTCGTGATCCCGTACTTCTTCGCGAGGTTCTCGGCCGTCTCGGCCATGAAGAGGTTGCAGCGAGTGTCCTTCAAGGCGGCGAAGAGGAGGTCCTCGAGCTCGACCTTCCTGCCGAACTTGAAGCCCGTGCGTCCGCCCCGCACGACGTGAGGAGCCTGCGACATGGACTCCATGCCGCCCGCGAGGACGATGTCGGCTTCCCCGAGCTTCACGAAGCGGGTGGCCTGCGCGATCGCCTCGATCCCCGAGCCGCACAGCCTGTTCACCGTGAGCGCCGGAGTCTCGACCGGCACGCCCGCCTTGAGCCCGACGTGCCGCGAGCCGTAGATCGCGTCCGTCGAGGTCTGGAGCGCGTTCCCGAAGACGACGTGGTCGATCCGCCGCGGCGAGACCCTCGCCCGCTCGATCGCCGCCTTCGCCGCGACGGCCCCCAGGTCGATCGCGGAGAGGTCCTGGAAGACGCCGTGTCCGGGAGTCCCCGAGTACTCCGCCATGGGCGTCCGCGCCCCGGCACAGAGGACGACTTCGCGCTCGGCCATGCTCATCTCACCTGCTCAGCGTCCCGTGAACTTCGCGGCGCGCTTCTCGAGGAAGGCGCGCGTGCCCTCGCGCGCGTCGTCCGAGACGCCGATCTTCCCGAAAGAGCTCGCCTCGGCCTCGAGGCCCTTCTCGAGCGGCAGGTCGAGGCCCGCGTCGACGACCCGGATCGCCGTCTTCACCGCGAGCGGGCCGCGCGTCGCGATCGTCTCGAGCGTCTTGCGCGCGGCGATGAGCATCTCGTCCCGCGAGCCGAAGACCTTGCTCACGAGGCCGATCCTGAGCGCCTCGTCGGCGTCGATCGGCTCGCCCGAGAGGATCATCTCGAGAGCGCGCCCTCGCCCGATCTCGCGCGGAAGGCGCTGTGTGCCGCCGTAGCCGGGGATCAGCCCGAGCTTCACCTCGGGAAGGCCCAGCTTCGCGTTCCGGGTCGCGTAACGGAAGTGGCACGAGAGGGCGAGCTCGAGCCCTCCTCCGAGGGCGAAGCCGTTCACGCACGCGACGACGGGCTTCGAGCAGAGCTCGATCTTCCTGAAAGCCCTCTGGCCCCGCTCGGCCATCTTCACGGCCTGGCCGTGGTCTTTGCACTCCGCGAGAGCGCCTATGTCCGCTCCCGCGACGAAGGCTTTCTCGCCCGCTCCCACGAGGAGAGCGCCGCGGAGCCCGCCGTCGCTCTCGAGGCGCGAGACGGCGTCCTCGAGCTCGTCGAGCGTCCTCGCATCGAGCGCGTTCAGGACCTTCTCGCGCGAGACCGTGATCGTGGCGATGCCGTCTTGGACCTCGAGCTTCAGGTTCTGGTAGTCCATGCGCGCTCTCGGTTTCTCGGGGAGGCCAGCATTCTACAGGTGAGGGAGGAGAGCGTCCACGAGCCACGAGCGGCGCGAGCGGCTTGCCCGCGCGCGCCTTCAGGGGCCCGCGCGGCGAGGGCGATTCTTCTCGAGCCAGGCCCTCGCTTTCGCTGCCTCCGGGCTCACGGTGTCGAGCTCGACGTAGCGCTCGAAGTCGGCTCTCGCTCCGTCGACGTCCCCCGCGAGCGAGCGAGCGAGGCCGCGGCTGTGCAGGGCGAGCACGTCGTTCGCGTCGAGCTCGAGCGCCCGGGACGCGTCGGCGATCGCCCCGTCGAGCTCGTGCCCGAGGAGGCGGGCAGCGGCACGGCTCGCCCACGCGTGCGCCAGCTTCGGGTCGAGCTCGAGGGCGCGCGAGGAGTCGGCG
>JACQDU010000399.1 GCA_016200955.1 bacterium | reverse complement strand
GCTCGCGGGCGTTCTCGCGGCGAGCGCGGTCGCGTGCGACTACTCCGTCGCGCTTCCCGTGGCCGTCCTCGCGTTGCTCTCTCTCACGAGAGGAGGCGCGCGCTCTCTCCTCGCGTTCGCGGGAGGAACCGTCGCGCCGGCTCTCGCTCTCGCGGCTTATCACCAGGCGTGCTTCGGCTCGCCCTGGAAGACGGCCTACGACTTCCACGCCGACCCGACGATCGCGGCGACTCTCTCACAGGGAGCGTGGGGTTTCACGTGGCCGCGGCCCCGGATCCTGCTCGAGCTGATCGTCGGAACGCGGCGAGGCTTCCTCTGGACGCAGCCCGCGGCGCTCGTGGGGCTCGCGGGCCTCGTCGCGGCCGCGCGGCGCGAGCGGGCGTTCGCTCTCGCTCTCGTCGCGGCGTTCCTCGTGATCCTCGCGAACGCCTCCCGCGCGCGCGACTGGGACGCGGGAGCGAGCTTCGGAGCGCGCTACACGACTCCGGCTCTCCCGTTCCTCGCGCTCGGGCTGCCGCGAGGGCTCGAGCTGCTCGGGCGCACGGCGAGGCCCGTCGCGCTCGCGAGCGGAGCGCTCGCTTTCGTGGGAGCGACGAGCGAGTGGGGCTTCTCCGTGCTCACGAGCCTCGAGTCGATCGTCGTCCTCGGTCCGCGGGCGCGCGGGCTCACGCAGATCTTCCCGGGAGTCGATCCCAAGGTCGTCGCCGGCCCGGACGCGCTGGCCGTGGCGCTCCTCTCGGCGCTCGCCGTCTCGTCGGCTCTCGTGCTCGCGTGGCTCGTCTTGCAGGAGAGGAGACGCGACGTGGCGCCTCTCGTGCTTCTTCCCTGGCTCGCGTGCGTGCCGGTGACCGTCTCGGTTCTCTCCCACGGACCCACGGCGGTCGACGCGCGCTTCGTCGAGCTCACGAGGAGAGAGGCGAGGCGGCAGATCGCGAGCGCCGAGGACGCCGACACCGCTCGCGCGATCGCCGGCGTCATGAGCTGGAGGTGGCGCGTCCTCGGAGATCCCGGGCTCTACACCGAGGCGCTCGATCGCGTGCTCGAGCTGGATCCCGGGGACGAGAGGACGCGCGCTCTCAGGGAGAAGTGGAAGCCGTGATCACCTGAGCAAGACCGGCCACGTGATCGGGCCGATGCTTCCCGTCGCGCTGATGCCGTGGTCGTGCTGGAAGTGCTTCACGGCCGCGAGCGTGATCGGGCCGAAGTAGCCGGTGAAGGGCCCGAAGAAGTAGCCCTTGTCGTGGAGGAGATGCTGCGCGAGGAGAACGTCGGAGCCCCGCATGCCGTAGACGAGCGTCCGGTGCGTGCTCGCAGGAGCCGGCGGATGAGGGCTCGACGGAGCGGTGCTCGAGAGGCCGGGGAAGTGAGCTCCCGTGTCGGCGCCTTTCGTGACGTGCTCGCCGTGATGGGCCGGAACGACCTTGGTGTAGCCGTAGCGCCGGACCTCGAAGTGGCAGTGAGGGCCGGTCGAGTAGCCCGTCGTTCCTTCCGCGGAGATGCCCGAGCCCATGGAGACGTGAGCTCCCTTGCTCACGTAGAAGTGGTGGTTGTGGCCGTAGTACGTCTGGTAGCCCGCCTCGTGGTCGAGGATCACGAGGTTCCCGTAGCCGCTCGACCAGCCCGCGTAGTGGACGGTGCCGCCGCGCGCGGCGACGGTCGTCGAGAGGTTCGGCCCCGCGATGTCGTCGGCTCCGTGGTAGCCGTAGTAGCGCTTGTCGTAATAGGTGCTCGTGATCGTCCCGCCCTGCGGCCAGACGAACTCGGCGGCGCTCGCGTCGCGTGACGACAGGAACGTGAGAGCGAACGCGCCGAGCGCTCCGGCTCCGAGAGCACGCATGAGCTTCTCCTTCCGAGCCGAAGGGCTCGGTGCGACTAGCAGGTGAGCAAGGCCTTCGCCAACGCGCCCGGCCCGACCCACCGCGGCTTACGCGAGCGCTCGTCCGCCGGCGCACGGCGTTTGAGACGCACTCGCTGAACTCGCCCGCCCGCGGACGGGCTCGGTGATCGCTTCCGGAAAAGAGAGAGGGCGCGGGAGCCCGAGCTCGCGCGCCCTCTTCTCACGGAGAGAAGGTTTCTTACTTGAGGAGCGCCGCCCAGGTGTGCGGCCCGATGATCCCGTCCACGACGAGCCCGTGGTGAGCCTGGAACTTCTTCGTCGCGGCGAGCGTGATCGGTCCGAAGTCGCCGTCGAGGCCGCCCGCGTAATAGCCCTTGTCGTGGAGGAGGTGCTGCGCCTTGAGCACGGCGCTCCCGTGATCGCCGTACTTGATCGTCGGGTAAGCCGACGACGACCCGCTCGAGGAGCCGCCGCCCGAGCTCGGAGTCTCGCCCGAGAGCCCGGGGAAGGAGAGCGGGACTCCCGCGCCTTTCGTGACGTACGCGCCGACCGAGCCGGGGACGTAGTGCTTCGCGCCGTAGCGCCGCACCTCGAAGTGGCAGTG
>JACQDU010000398.1 GCA_016200955.1 bacterium | reverse complement strand
GCTCGGAGGCTGGGCGCTCCACGGGCACGACGAGTCGTCCGCGCGCGCGGCCGCGGACGAGCTCTGCGACCGCGCCGCCGCGCTCTCGGACAAGCACGACGACGACGGGGCGCTCGAGGCGTGCTCGCGCGCCGTCGAGCTCGCTCCCGGCTTCGCGCGGGCGTGGGACTGCCGGGCCGCTCACCGCATCTCGAAGAACGACCCCGGCGGGGCGCTTGCGGACGCGACCCGCGCGACCGAGCTCGATCCGCGCCTCGCGGCGGGCTGGGTCAACCGCGGCGCCGCGCTCGCCAAGAAGGGCGACATCGAGGGCGCGATCGCCGCGGCGACGAGGGCGATCGAGCTCGACTCCAAGGAACCGGTCGCCCTCACGGTCCGCGGCACGGCGCGGCTCATGAAGAACGACCTCGAGGGCGCGATCGCGGACCTCTCGGCGGCGATCCGCCTGGACGACACGAGCAGCAACACCCGGTCGAACCTCGCGGCCGCGCGGGCGCGCAAGGGCGACCTCGACGGGTCGATCGCCGACGCCACGCGCGCGATCGAGCTCGACCCGAGAAACGCCTCGGCGTGGCTGAACCGCGCCGCTTCCCGCGGCGCGAAGGAGGACCTGGACGGCGCGATCGCGGACGCGACGCGCGCGATCGAGCTCGACCCGAAGGAGCCCGGCGGATGGAAGAACCGCGGCGCCGACCGCCTCGGCAAGGGCGACCGCGACGGGGCGATCGCGGACCTCTCGCGCGGGCTCGAGCTCGATCCCAGGGACGCGACCCTCTGGGCGACGCGCGGCGAGGCTTACCTCGACAAGGGAGAGCTCGATCCGGCCCTCGCGGACTTCTCGCGAGCCGTCGAGCTCGATCCCAGGGACGCCGGCTCCTGGTCGAACCGCGGCGCGGTCCGGGCGCACAAGGGCGACCGCGACGGGGCGATCGCCGACTTCTCCCGCTCCGTCGAGCTCGACCCGAAGAACGTGGGAGTGTGGCGGAACCTCGCACATGCCCAGCACGAGAACGGCGACCGCGCCGGCGAGATCGTCTCTCTCACCCGGGCGCTCGAGCTCGACCAGAAGGACACGGCCTCCTGGGAGAGCCGCGCTCTCGCTCGCTTCGAGCTCTCGGACCACGAGGGCGCGATCGCCGACTTCACGCGCGTCATCGAGCTCGACCCGAAGAACGCCCAGGCATGGTCGTCTCGCGGCGGCGCGCGGCTCGAGCAGGGAGATCCCGACGGGGCGATCGCGGACACGACGCGCGCGATCGAGCTCGCCGCGGACTTCCCCGGCGCGTGGATGAACCGCGCGGGAGCTCGCGGCAAGAAAGGCGACCACGACGGCGCGATCTCCGACGCGACGCACGCGATCGAGCTCGACGACACGATCGCGAACGCGTGGGTGAACCGCGCGACGTCCCGCTTCGAGAAAGGCGACCTCGACGGGACGATCGCCGACTGCTCGAAGGCGATCGAGCTCGAGCGCGGGCACGCGCTCGCGTGGCACTACCGCGGGCTCGCTCGCAGGAAGCAGGGAGACGCCGCCGGAGCCGCCGCGGACTTCGAGCGAGCGAGGGCGCTGGACCCGTCGCTCAAGAGCGACTGACAGCGGCGCCTCCGGCCGTGGCCGTGACCGCCCGTGACCCTCACCGCTGCCGTGACCGCGACCGCTGCCGTGACCGTGACCGCTGCCGTGACCGTGACCGGTGAGGGATGATGCACCGCGCGTCAGCGAAGGCTAGATTGGATAATAGGGCGTAATTCGGCATGGTTGCGACTCACGACCATGAACACTCGGCGCGGCGTCGGGAACGCGAAGACGCGAAGATGTGAAGACGCGAAGGGCTCGGCCGCCGACACCGCGCTTCTTCTCCAGGACGTTCTTGGCGCCTTCGCGCCTTTGCGCCTTTGTGTTCTCTCGTGGGGTCGGGACGGGAGACCGTGCTGAATCGCGCCCTTTCATTTAGGCTTCGGAGCGTGGAGAGCTTCGAGGCCCTGGGCCTTGTCGGCGGACGATACCGTCTCCTGCGCGAGCTCGGCCGTGGAGCGTTCGGAGCCGTCTACGCCGCCGTCTCCGAGGGGGGAGAGGAACGGGTCGCGGTCAAGGTCCTCACGCGATTCGACGAGGGCGCGCTCGCGCGGTTCCGGCGCGAGGCCGAGGTCCTGGCGCGGGTCGAGCCGCACCCGAACGTCGTGAGAGTCCTGGGAGCCGGCGAGCACCGGGGCTTGCCTTACATCGTCATGGAGCTCGTCCTGGGAGGCTCGCTCGCGCTGGCGCTCGCCCGGGGAGAGCGGCCGACCTTCGCGCGCGCGGCCGAGCTCGCGAGGGGAGTCGCGCTCGGCCTCGAGCACATCCACCGCTCCGGCGTCCTCCACCGCGGCCTCGCGCTCGACACGCGGAGGGTCACGCGACTCACGACCTCGGGCCAGCTCCTCGGGAGCCCTCCCGCGCTCGCGCCGGAGCAGCTCGAGCCGGGGAGCCCGCGCATCGGCCCCGCGACGGACATCTACGCGGCGTGCGTGCTGCTCTTCGAGCTCCTTACGGGTCGCCCGCCGTTCCTGGCGCGGACCCTCATGGAGACCATCGACCTCGTGCGCGGGTCGCGCCCGCCCCGGCCCGTGGAGATCGACCCGAGCGTTCCGGCTTCTCTCTCGGGCATCGTCGAGCGAGGCCTGGCGAGGAACCCGCTCGACCGGCCACGCACGGCCGGCGAGCTCGCCGACCTGCTCCGCGACTGGTCTCTCGAAGGCCGACGTTAGCCTCCCGTGGACGAGCTCGCCGCGCGAGCATCCTCGCGCTGCTCCTTGATCGCCCGGAGGCGGCTCGCGTCGAGCTCGCCCGAGCGCAGGCCCGCGAGGTAGTCCTCGACGTCCACGGCGAGGTCGCCCGCGCGCGCGCGAAGCCGCTCGAGGACGGCCGCGGCGTGCTCGCGGCCCGTGGTCGCGATCGACGCGACGAGGGCGAGGCGCACGTCGCGGTCGAGCTCGACGTCGAACCGGCGCGAGAGAGCGGCGACGACTCCCGCGCGGTCCTCGGGCTCGAGCGAGCCGAGCGCGCGCGCGACCTCGAGCCGCACGCTCGCGGCACCGTCGCGCTCGAGCACGGAGAGCATGGTCGCGACCACGGACGGGTCGCTCGCGTCGTGGACGGAGCCGACGAGCAGGCCACGGACCGTCTCGCTCTGCTCCCCGGAGATGCTCCGGGCGATCTCGCGAGCCGATGCGAGGGAGACGGCGCCCGGGCTCGCTTCGCCGATCGAACCGAGAGCGCTCGCGGAAGCGGCGCGGACCTCCTCGGAGGTCACCTGGCGGCCGAGCGCGGCGACCTGTCGCACGCGCTCGACGTCGGGAGACGGAAGCTCGCCGAGCGCTTCGAGCGCGGCGCTCCTCCGGTGCGGGAGCGTGTCGCTCGCGGCGAGCGCGAGGAGCGCTCGCGCGAGGTCGGGCGACTCCGCGACCCCCGGCGTCTCGATCACGAGAGACACGACGAGATCCGCCTCCGCCGCGTCCTTCGAGCGGGCGAGCGCGAGGACGAGCGCGTCCGCGACGGCCGCAGGGCCGCGAGCGGCTTCGCCGGCGAGCCGCTCGCGCAGGCGCGCGGCGGCCTCATCGTCTCCGCGCGACGCGAGCTCGAGGTCGGCGGACGGTCCGGGATCGAGCTCTCTCGGTTCCGCGCGAGAGCGCTCGTCTCGAGAGGGAGTCGCCGTCTCGTTCGCGGGAGCCGTGGGGAGGAGTCGCGCGTTCGGGCCGGAGGTCGCGGCTCGCTCCGGCTCTCTCGCGTAGTCTCCGCGGGTCGCGGGCGCCGTGCGACTGAACGCGAGCGTCACGGCTCCCGCGGCTCCGATCGCCGAGACGGCTCCGAGCAGCGGGCGCGATCGTCGCACTCTCACGTTACACCTCTCGGAGTGCACGAGCGCGAATCTCTTGCCACCGCGGACGCGCGGCTTTCTCCCCCGAAGCCACCGACATAGCGCGACAACCGTCGCGGGCGCGCGTCGGTTGACCGACATTCGACGCGACGGAAGCCATCCGATCGTCCCGAGCGTGGGCCGCGCGAGGCGCGGCCGGACTCGAAGGACGGTCCGTCGACTTCGCGGCTCGCCCTGCGGGCGACCCGCTACGCTCCGGGCGAACGGAGCGCTAGACTGCTCCGCGATGGAAGACCCGGCGCGGTCGGAGCCCCCCGAGGACGAAGCGCGCGCTCTCCTGCGGCGCGGGCGAGCGGCGCTCGCGGCGG
>JACQDU010000397.1 GCA_016200955.1 bacterium | reverse complement strand
GGCCGTGGAGCTCGACGTCGTCTCCCTCCTGCGCGAGCGTCTGGCAGGCGATCACGGGCTTCGTGGGAGGCATGCCCTTCGAGCTGTGGACGAGGCAGATCCGGCAGTTGCCCGCGATCGTGAGCCCCGGGTGGTAGCAGTAGTGCGGCACGAAGATCCCGTTCCGCATCGCCGCCTGGAGGATCGTCTCCCCGTTCTTCGCCTCGATCTCCTTCCCGTCCACCTTGAACTTGAAGATGGGCTTGGGCGGCGGAGGCGGCCCGGGAGCAGGCTTGGGCGGCTCGGGCGGCTTCGCATCCTTCGGGGCGTCGGCCACGGTGGCTGCCTCTCAGCTCTCGGCGCTGAGCTTGCCCCCGAACGGGCAAGCTCCCTTGTCGATGTGAGCCTTGAACTCGTCCCGGAACTTCGCGAGGTAGCTCTCGGCGGGCCACGAGAAGGCCTCCGCGAAGACGCAGATCGTCTTCCCGCAAGCTTGCTTCGCGATCGTCTCGATCTGCTCGAGGTCCTCGATGCAGCCGCCGCCGCGCTCGATGCGGCGGAAGATCTTCTCCATCCAGCCCGAGCCCTCGCGGCAGGGAGTGCACTGGCCGCAGCTCTCGTGGTGGTAGAAGCGCATGAGGTTCAGGCACGCGTTCACGATGCAGGTCGTCTCGTCCATGACGAAGCAGCCCGCGCTCCCGAGAGAGGTGCCGGCGGCCATGAACTTGTCGAAGCAGATCGGGACGTCGACCTCGTCCGCTCTCAGGATCTTCATGGAAGCCCCGCCGGGCACGCAGGCCTTGAGCTTCCTCCCCTTCCAGATCCCGCCGCCCCATTTCTCATCGTAGATGAACGTCTTCAAGGAGAGACCGAGGGGGATCTCGTACGTCCCGGGCTTGTTCACGTGCCCCGAGATGCACATGAGCTTCGGTCCCTGCGATCCCGGCGAGCCGCGCGGCGGCGCCTCCTGCGCCGTGAGCGGCGGAGTCCCGAGCGCGGTGAACCAGGGCACGCCGCGCGAGAAGATGAGCGGCAGGTTCGCGAGCGTCTCGACGTTGTTGACGATCGTCGGCTGACCGAACAGTCCCTTCACGGCCGGGAAAGGCGGCTTGAGCTTCGGGTACCCGCGCCCTCCCTCGAGAGAGGAGATCAGGCCCGTCTCCTCGCCGCAGATGTACGCGCCCGCGCCGCGATGCACCGTCACGTCGAGGTCGAAGCCCGACATGAAGATGTTCTTCCCGAGATATCCCTTCGAGGAGCAGGTGCGGGTCGCGCTCCATGAGGAGGCGGTCCTTGAAGGTGCCGGGCTCGCTCTCGTCGGCGTTGACGCAGAGGTAGCGCGGGCCCGGGACCTTCTCGCGCGGAGGGACGAAGCTCCACTTGAGGCCGGTCGAGAAGCCCGCGCCGCCGCGCCCGCGGAGGCCGGACTTCTTGACGGCGTCCGTGACCTCCTCCGGCGTGAGCTTGAGCGCGCGCTTCGCGCCCTCGAAGCCGCCCGTCTCGACGTAGTCGTCGAGCGAGGTGCTCCTCTCCCGCCCGATCCTCGCGAGGAGGACCGGCTGGTAGGAGCGCGCCATGGCGTCGTAGTCGCGGACTTCGGGCATGCGTGACGAGAGCTCGCTGTCTTTCGTTAAGGAAGGGATTCGAGCAGCTTGTCGAACAGCTCGGGCGTCAGGTTTCCGTGGTAGAGCGCGTTCACCTGGCAGACCGGCGCGATGTCGCACGCGGCCATGCACTCGGCGTCTTTCAGTGAGAACTTCCCGTCCTTCGTCGTCTCTCCCGGCCGTATGCCGAGCTTCCTGGAGACGTACCCGGCGAACGTATCCGCGCCGCGGAGGGCGCAGGGGAGCGTGCGGCAGACCTCGACGACGTACTTCCCGTCGGTCGGCCGCCGGAAGTGCGTGTAGAACGTGAAAACGGCTTGCACGTAAGCCGGCGTGAGCTCGAGCGCCTCCGCCACCGCGCGCATGGCTCCGTGGTCGACGCACCCGAACTGCTTCTCCGCGATTCGCAGCGCCGGGAGGAGCGCCGCTCGCTTGGTCGGATAGCGCGGGAGGAGCGCGTCGAGCTCCGCGCGCCCCGCGCTCGAGAGCTCGCGCTTCTCGGGGAGAGTCTCCCGGGCCGCATCCTTGATGATGGCGCTCACCGGTCGAGCTCCCCCGCGATGACGTTCAGGCTTCCGAGGCACGAGACGACGTCGGAGACGTAGCTGCCCGTGATCATGCGCGTGATCGCCTGGTAGTTGTAGAAGGACGGCGGCCGGCACCGGAGGCGGTAAGGGACGGTCGTGCCGTCTCCCACGAGGAGCCACCCGAGCTCGCCGTTCGGGCTCTCGGTGGCGGAGTAGATGTCTCCCTCGGGCGTCTTGTGGCCGTGGCCGGGCATGGAGAGCATGAAGTGATGGATCAGGCTCTCCATCTTCGAGTAGATGTCGTCCTTCTCCGGGAGCGTGACCTTCCCCGCGAGGGCGTTGACCGGCCCCGAGGGGAGGCGGTCGAGCGCCTGCTCGACGATCTGCGCCGCTTGCCTCACCTCCGCCATGCGGATGAGGTAGCGCGTGTACACGTCTCCGTCCGTCAGCACCGGCACCTCGAAGGCGAGCTCCTCGTAGGAGGAGTAGGGCCTGTCTCGCCTGAGGTCGCGGTCCACTCCCGACGCGCGCGCGAGAGGGCCCGTGACGCCGAAGGCGATCGCGTCCGACTTCGAGAGGACTCCGATCCCCTTCGTGCGGTCGAGGAAGATCCTGTTGTGGGAGAGCGCGCCCTCCATGTCGGCGAGGAGCGGTTCGAGACGCGAGAGGAACGCCCGGATCCGCGGCACGAAGTCGTCGGGCGCGTCGTAAGCGAGGCCGCCCACGCGCGTGTAGCTCGTCGTGAGCCTTCCGCCCGAGGTGAGCTCGAAGATGTCGTAGAGCTTCTCTCGCTCTATGAAGGCCCAGAGCATGACGGAGAAGGCGCCCAGGTCCATGGCCTGGAGGCCGACCGAGAGGATGTGGTCGGAGATCCTCGAGAGCTCGCACATGATCAGTCGGATGAGCTGCCCGCGCACGGGGACGGCGATCCCGAGGAGGTCCTCGACCGCGATCGCGTAGCCCACGTTGTTGCACATGGCGCTCATGTAGTTCATGCGGTCCGTCGTGACGATGAACTGGTTGTAGGTGCGCGACTCTCCGAGCTTCTCGAAGCCCGTGTGGAGGAAGCCGATCTCGGGCTCGACCTTCCTCACGCGCTCGCCCTCGAGATGAAGGACGAGCCGGAGCGTCCCGTGAGTCGCGGGGTGCTGCGGCCCGAAGTTGATGACCATCTCCTGCTGGGAGAGGCCGGGCTCGAGCGCGACCGCGCGCTCGCCCAGGCGAGCGAACGGGATCGGCTCCGCGGAGGCGAGGCCCGTCGCGCGAGGAACGCCCCGACCGGGTTCGCTCATGCTTCGGCCTCTCGCTGGCCGCGCTTGATCACCTGGAAGTTGTCGCGCTCGCCGCGGCCTCGCAGCGGGTAGTCCTTGCGGAGCGGAAAGCTCGCGTAGTCGTCGGGCATGAGGATCCGCCGGAGGTCGGGGTGGCCCGCGAACTCGATCCCGAACATGTCGAAGCACTCGCGCTCGCCCCAGTTGGCGGCGGGCCAGAGGTCGGACGCCGTAGCGATCCTCGGGTCCTCCTCGGGAACGTAGGCCTTCAGCCGCACGCGCGCTTCTTGCATGAGAGAGAGGAGGTTCCAGATGACTCCGAAGCGCTCGGGGTGGCTCTCGAGCTTCGTGTAGTCGACGGCCGTCACGTCGATGAGCACGTCGTAGCCGAGCTCTTCCTTCGCCACCCTGAGCGCCTCGTGTGCGCGCTCTCGATCGACGGTGAGCGTCTCCTGGTCACGGAAAGACGTCCGGGAAAGAACGGCGTCTCCCAGCCGGGAAGCGAGCTTGTCCGCGAGGTCCTTCTCCCGAGCGACTCTCCTCCTCCGCGCCTGCTCGGCGGGAGAGAGCGGCGGCTCCGCGGGCTTCGCGGGAGCGGGAGGCGGCGCCGCGGGCGCAGCCGGAGCGGGAGCGGCAGCCGGCGCGGGAGCAGGAGCCGGCGTCGGGCCGTCGGGTTTCTTCTCGCGCGAAGGCTCGGTCACTTGATCACCGGGAGGGCGGCGCGGGCCGCGAGCTGTTCCTTGCGGTCCACCATGGGAATGCCGGTGCGGCGGTCGATCTCCTGCTGGATCGTGCCCGTCGCGATCTGGTCCTGGAGCATCTGGAGCGCGGCGATCATGTTCTCGGGGCGAGGCGGACAGCCCGGCACGTAGACGTCGACCGGGATGAACTGATCGACTCCCTGGATCATGGTGTAGGTGTCGAAGACTCCTCCGCAGGAAGCGCACGCTCCCATGCTCATGACCCACTTGGGCTCGGGCATCTGGAGGTAGATCCGCTGGAGGACGGGCATCATCTTCAAGGTCACGCGCCCTCCCACGATGAGAAGGTCGCTCTGGCGCGGCGAGAACCGGACGACCTCCGCGCCGAACCGCGCGAGGTCGTAGCGCGATGAGAGCGTCGACATGAGCTCGATCGCGCAGCAGGCCGTCCCGAACGGCATCGGCCAGAGCGAGTTCTTCCGGCCCCACGCGAGGAGCTTCGCGAGCTTCGTCGCGAAGAACGGGGGCAGCATCTCCTCTAGTCCCACTCGAGACCCCTCCTTTTCCAGACGTAGAAGAGGCCGAGGGCGAGGACGCCCACGAAGACGAGGACCTCGCCCAGGAGCTGCGCTCCCGCTGCCGGATCCTGTGCCGAGACCTTCTTCATGACGACGGCCCAGGGGAACAGGAAGACGGTCTCGAGGTCGAACAGGATGAACAGGATCGCCACGAGATAGAACGGCACGGCGAAGCGCTCGCGCGCGGACGGCTGGACGCGGTCGACGCCGCACTCCCAGGGCTCGTACTTCGTCTTCCCGTATCCCTTGGGGCCGAGGAGAGACGACGCCGCGAGCATCCCCGCTCCGAGGACGACGAGGAGCGTCGCGAAGACCGCGAACGGCGCGTACCCCTGGAGGGTCGTCGTCACGCTGCCTCCCGTCTCTTCGAGCGCTCGCGAGGCGCCAGGCCCGGCTGGACTTTGTGAAATGATTCACAAGGTCGAGGCGCATTATACGAGCAAGCGAACGACGAGGTCAACGGCACTCGCGACGTCGGTCAGGGCGAGGTCTCTAGCCCGCATCATTCATGAAGCGGTCGCCAGCGCGCCAAAATTGGTAGGCAAGCTGGCGCATGAGCTCGGAGCGCGGTTCGACGAGCGATCGCGCGCGGTGAGGACGGGAGCAAGGGTTCAAGGTGATGCGCCCACGAGAGCCACGGCTTCTTCTTGGACTTCTTCCTCGGCCGGTAGAGGACCTCGCCGAAGACCTGCTCGCTTTCGTCGCCCCCGCGTTCGTGCTGCGTGGGGCGACTTTCGTCGCCCCCGCCCCCTAGGGTTTGGTCTTCGACTCGAACATGTCGAACATCGAGATCTCGTAGGAGAAGGGCGCCACGGGAGGATGTCCTTCTCCCACGCGCTCGACGTTCTTGACCGGGTCGTAACCGTGAGCCGTCGCCCAGTCCGCGAGGATCTTCGCGTTCGGGCCGTTCGTCGACGTGGTCCCCCAGTCCGTCCAGAGCCCGGGCACGAAGCCGAGCTCGGCCGCCGTCTTCCAGGTCGCCGTCGCGAAGTCCGCGGAGCTCGTGTCGTAAGCCGGCGCGCAGAAACCGACCGCCGCGAAATCGCTCTGATAGCCCGACTTCACGGTGTAGGAGCCGTAGTACGTCGTGTAGGTCGAGGGCGCGCTCGCGAGGGCCATCCAGATCCCGGGCAGGCAGCCTCCCGAGATCGCGGCCATGTACTGCTTCTTGTTGTCGACGTTGTACTTGCTCCTCACGTAGTCCATGATCTCGCGGCCGTAAGGCTGGGTCCACGCGCCGGAGCCGCCGTCGGCGGTGTCGCCGTAGGGAGCGACGATGATGAAGCGATCCTTGTTGCAATACATCGAGCAGACCATGAACCAGCTATCCGGCTTGGACGAGCCCTCGACTCCGTGGAACGCGAGGACGAGGCCGATCGGCGTGCTCTCCTTGTAGGTCGTGGGGACGTAGATCGAGTACTTCGAGGCCTCGTCGCCCGTCTTGTAGTAGAGCCCGTAAGACGCCGTCCCGGGGACGACGCCCGCGATCCCGCCGGTCCCTCCCGACGATGTCGCGGGAGGAGGCGGAGGCGGCGGAGCCGGAGGGGGCGGAGGCGGCGCCGGGGCCGGAGGCGCCGGATTCGCCGCCGGAGCAGGCGCCGGAGCGCTCGCCGCGGGAGCGACCGAGCCGCTCCCGCTCGTGGACTGGCCGTTCCCGCCGGGCCCGCAGCCAACGAGAGCCAGAGCAAGCGCGACGCTCGCAGCGAGGAGCGCGTTGTTCGTGCCGAGGGGGCGCATGGGTCACCTCTCCTGCCCCTCTCTTGGCAACGAGTGAGCCCGGCGCGGTCACGCGGCCGTCATTTCGCGGAGAGCTCTCGGGCCCGGGCGCTTCGAGGCGAAATCGACGCGCTCATGCGCCCTCGCTTGCGTTTCGTAGCTCCTCTCGTGGCACGGAATTGTAGGGAATCGCGGGACAAGTTGTCCCAGCGTCAACGGGAGGAGGCGATGGCTCGCCTCCTCGAGCTCCGCGGGCGCGTGCTCGGGGCGAGGCGGCGCGGGCGTGGCGGCCGTCGGGGCCGGGATCGGCGAGCTATCCCGCGGAACGCGCGTGCGCGACGGCTCTCTCGATGCAGCGCGCGTGATAGGTCGGGAACGAGACGCAGGCCGTGCCGGGAGCCACGCGCCGCCTGCACATGCCGCAGACGGGCTCCGCCGGCTTCTCTCGCGTCCCTCCGTGCATCCGAAGAAGCGTTCCGAGAGTCATGCTCTCTCCCTCTCTCCGAGACTCCTCGTGCGCCTCCCCGGTTATCGGCGTTTTCGACGGAACGCTTGACCATGCTCGCCGAGCGGCGCTCTCGCGACGACGAGCGTTCGAGCGAGCACGCTTCTCCGCGCGCATCCTCTTCCGCCGAGATAGTCTCCTCCCGTGAGGATCGGCCGCTACGAGACCCTCTCCGAGCTCGGCCGAGGGGGCATGGGAGTCGTCCACCGCGCCCGCTCGCCGGACGGCCGCGCCATCGCGATCAAGGTCCTCTCGGGCACGAGCCGCGATGCCATCGAGCGCTTCGAGCGCGAGCAGAGGCTCCTCGCGACGCTGGGCGAGCTCGAGGGCTTCGTGCCGACGCTCGAGAGCGGGATCTCTCCCGCGGGACCTTTCATCGTCATGCCCTTCCTCGACGGAGGGTCGCTCGCCGACCGGCTCAGGAGAGGGCCGCTCGGGATCGAGGAGACGCGCGCTCTCGGGGAGAGGCTCGCGGACGCTCTCGGGAGAGCGCACGCGCGCGGGATCGTCCACCGCGACGTGACGCCGGCGAACGTCCTCTTCGATCGAGACGGGAGAGCCCTCCTCGCCGACCTCGGCCTCGCGAAGCACTTCCGCCACGACCTCCCCGGCGCGAGCCAGAGCCGCTCGCTCACGCACGCGGGCGCGACGGCGGGGACGCTCGGCTACATGGCGCCCGAGCAGATCGACGACGCGAAGACCGCCGGGCCGCCGTCCGACGTCTTCTCCCTCGGAGCCATCCTCTTCGAGTGTCTGTCGGGAGAGAGACCGTTCGGGGGGCGCCGGATCCTCGAGTACGTCCAGAGCCTCCAGAGCGGCGAGATCGCTCGTCTCGCGAGGCTCCGCGAGGACGTCCCCGAGCGGCTCGCGAGCGTCGTCGAGCGCGCCATCGCGCGGGACCCGGCCGACCGCTTCGAGGGAGGAGCCGCGCTCGCGCGCGCGCTTCGAGAGTGCGCCGGCGACTCGGGCCGGCGGCGGGGCCGCGCCGCGATCGCCGCTCTCCTCCTCTCTCTCGTCGTCATCCTCGGCGCCGCGGCATGGGCGACCTTTCGGGAGAGCGAGCCTGCTCGCGACCCGAAGGCGGCCGAGCTCGTCAGCAGCGCGAAGGCGAAGCTCGAGCGAAGGGACTGGAAGGGAGCCCTCGAGGATGCGGAGCGAGCGATCGCCCTCGACGCGAGCGCGGCGGGCGCCGCGAGCGTTCGCGGCGAAGCCCGCTACCGGAGGGGCGACCCCGACGGCGCGCTCGCCGATTGCACGAGAGCGATCGCGCTCGACCCGACCGACCCGGACCCCTGGGCGACCCGCGGCGCCGCTCGCACGGAGAAGGGCGACCTGGATGGCGCGATCGCGGACTGCAAGAAGGCTATCGAGCTCGACCCGAAGCACGGCCGCGCCTTCGCGAACCGCGGCGCGGCCCGATATCAGAAAGGCGACGTGAGGGGCTGCCTCGATGACAGCTCGCGCGCGATCGAGCTCGATCCGAATGGCGTCGACGGGTTCGGGAATCGCGCCGGGGCCCGCGTCGTGACGGGCGACCTGGACGGCGCGATCGCGGACTCCACGAGAGCGATCGAGCTGGACCCGGGATACGCGAGCGCGTGGGGGAGTCGCGGAGGAGCGCGCATCGGGAAGGGCGACCTCGCGCGCGGCATCGAGGACTGCTCGAGGGCGATCGAGCTCGAGCCCGGGCGCGCGAGCACCTGGTCGAACCGCGGCGTCGGGCGCGTGGGCGGGGGAGACTACGATGGCGCGGTCGCCGACTTCACGAAGGCGATCGAGATCGACCCCAGGCGCGCGGCGACCTGGGCGGCCCGCGGTTCGGCTCGCACGCGGAAGGGCGACCTCGCGAGCGCGATCGCGGACCTCACGCGCGCGGTCGAGATGACTCCGAACCAGGCCGCGGCGTGGCACCAAAGGGGCGTGGCCCAGGAGCTCAAGGGAGACCACGACGGCGCGATCGCGGACTGCACGCGGGCGATCGAGCTCGAGCCGATGGACGCCCATCCGTTCGAGACGCGCGGGCGGGCGCGCCTCATGAAGGGCGAGCTCGCCGCCGCGAGGTCCGACTTCGAGCGCTTCCTCGCGCTCGCGCCGAGCTCGCGCGAGGCCGCGCAGCTCCGCGCCGCGGTCGCCGCCCTCGAGAGGGGCGAGTCCCCCGACCTACCGCCGCAGGAGCCCTGGGAGTGGGCCCTCCGCGGCCAGGCTCGCTTCAAGAAAGGCGACCTCGACGGCGCGATCGCGGACTGCACGGAAGCGGTGAAGCTCGAGCCGAAGCTCGCGAGCGCGTGGTCGAACCGCGGCGCCGCGCGCGGGCAGAAGGGCGACTACAAGGGCGCCATCGAGGACCTCTCGCGGGCCATCGAGCTCTATCCCGAGGAGCCCTTGCTCTGGACGAACCGAGGCGTCGCTCGCAGCAGGATGCTCGATCTGGATGGCGCGATGTCCGACTTCACGAGGGCGATCGAGCTCGACCCGAGGAGCGTCCGCGCTCGGGCGAACCGGGCCGTGACGCGCGCCTCACGGCGCGACCTCGACGGGGCGATCGCGGACTGCACGAAGGCGATCGAGCTCGACCCGAGCGAGCCCGAGGCGTGGTTCAACCGCGCCGCGGCCCGGCTCGAGAAGGGCGAGCGCGCGGGCGCCAGGGCCGACATCGTGCGCTTCCTCGAGCTGGCTCCCGACGACGCGAACGCGAAGCGAGGGCGCGACCTCCTCCGGGAGATCGAGAAGGACGCCGGGCTCGGGCCCGATCCCCGCGACTCGGCGGGATTCGCGCTCCGCGGCGCAGACCGGGTGAGCCGGCGCGACTATGCGGGCGCCCTCGCCGACCTCTCCCGGGCGATCGAGCTCGACCCGACGAACGCCGGGGCTTACGTGAATCGCGGCTCCGTCCGCGGCGCGCAAGGCGATCGCGACGGGGCCCTCGCCGACTTCGTGCGCGCGACCGAGCTCGACCCTCGCAACGCGGCCGCCTGGACGAACCGCTCCATGGCCTCTCTCGTGAAGGACGACATCGAGGGAGCGATCGCGGCCGCCTCGCGCGCGATCGAAGTCGACGAGAAGAGCGCGGTCGCCTGGGCGCGCCGAGGAGCGGCTCGCGTGAAGAAGGGCGCCTGGGACGCCGCGATCGACGACCTGACGCGGGCGATCGAGCTCGACCCGAAGCTGGCCACGGCCTTCCTGAACCGCGGCATCGCCCGCGGGAAGAAGGGCGAGCGCGAGACCGCCATGGCCGACTTCGACCGATCGCTCGAGCTCGACCCGAAGAACGGGATCGCGTGGCTGAGCCGGGGAGTCCAGCGCCTGGGCTCGGGCGACCGGGCGGGCGCGCAGGCGGACCTCGAGCGCTTCCTCGAGCTGGCCCCGAACGACCCGAACGCTCCGAGGGCCCGCGCGACGCTCGAGGACCTCAGGAAGCCGAGATGACGGTGGTAGCCTGAGCGCATGCCCGTCGTCGAGCTCGTCCTGGTCCTCCTCGGCGTCACGGCCGGCCTCGAGGTGCTCGCGCGGGCGCTCGGGCTGCCGCTCCCCGCGCTCCTCGTGGCGGCGGGGCTCGTCGTCGCGCTCCTCCCGGGAATACCGCGGCCCGAGCTCGACCCCGAGGCGGTCTTCGTCGTCTTCATACCGCCGCTCCTCTACTGGGCGGCGCTCAACAGCTCACTCCGCGACCTCAAGCGGCACTTCGCGGCGATATCTCTCCTCGCGGTCGGTCTCGTCGTCGCGACGACGGCCGCCGTCGCCGCGGTCGCGCACGCGCTCGTGCCCGAGCTCACGCTGCCTGCCGCCTTCGTGCTGGGAGCGATCGTCTCGCCGCCGGATCCCGTGGCCGCGATCGCCGTGACGCGGCACCTCCGGGTGCCGAAGCCGATCGTCACCGTCCTCGAGGGCGAGGGGCTCGTGAACGACGCGACGGCGCTCGTCGTGTATCGCATGTCACCGGCATGAGGGTCACGGCGAGCGCGAGCACGATCCCGAGGGCCGCGGTCGACGAGAGCAAGACGAGGGCGCGGCTTTGGGCGAGCATGCGGCCTCCGGGCCGGATCATACCCGCGGAGTGTCGGCGCGCTCGAAATCCCTGGCCCCTCTCCCGGCTCCCGTTCTTGGTGTAAGATCCGTGGGTCCCGATCCCCGGAGAGAGAGCGCGATGGCCGCCGTCAACTGCACCGAGGTCCGCAAGGGCATGGTCGTCAAGGTGGACGAGACCGACTTCCTTGTCGTCGACCGCCAGCACATCACTCCCGGGAACTGGCGCGGCATGGTCCAGATGAAGCTCAAGAACATGAAGACGGGCTCGATCGTCCAGAAGCGCTTCGGCTCCACCGAGCGCCTCGAGACCGTCTTCCTCGAGAACAAGCCCTGCCAGTACCTCTACCAGGAAGGCAAGGACTTCGTCTTCATGGACAACGTGAGCTACGAGCAGTTCACGCTGCCCGGCGAGCTCATCGAAGAAGACATGAAGTTCGTCCCCCCGAACGGCGAGGTCCAGGTCACTCTCCTCGACGACAAGGCGATCGCCATCGAGCTCCCCGCGAGCGTCACGCTCGAGATCGTGGACAGCGAGCCCTCGATCCGCGGCGACACCGCCACGAACGTCACCAAGAAGGCGAAGTGTCAGACCGGTCTCGAGATCAAGGTCCCTCAGTTCATCGAGGTCGGCGAGAAGGTCAAGGTCGACACTCGCACCGGCGAGTTCATCTCGCGTTCGAAGGAGTAGGACGGACCTCGAGCTCTACTTTCCGGGTTTCGCGAGCTCCGCTTCCACGACGGGACCGAGCAAGCTCGCCGCGAGGGCGTGGCCTCTGGCGTTCCAGTGCGTGTTCTTCTCGATGTAGAGCCCGCCCTGTCTGCCTTGCTTCCGGAACTCGGGGAGCACGTCCACGCACGGCACCCCGAGAGAGCGGGCGAGCTCCGAGACCCTTCGCTGCGGCTGCTCGAGGTCGTAGTCCTCGGCGCGGAGGTCGCTCGCTCGGCAGGTCGCGGCGAGCTCGCGTTCGTCCACCTGGACCTCGTCGGGGATGATGATCACGACGACCGGCGCGCCACTCTTGCGCGCGCTGGCGACGAAGCCCGAGAGATGCTTCGAGACGAGCGATCCACTGGTACGTGTCGGCCGCCTCGATGATCTGGAAGAGACGCGACTTCATGAGGAGCCTCTTCCTGAGCGCCATCTCCCTGTGCACGAAGCGGAGCGTGTGATCGGGATCGACGACGAAGCGGTCGCTCTGGTGTTCCTCGTAGCAGCACTCGAGCACGTCGTTCCCGACGAAGAAGCAGAGGACCACGAGGTCGGGCTCGACGGAGAGGCCGTAGCGCTCGAGCGCTCCTCGCTCCTGCTTCGTGCCCCATCCCGGGCAGCAGAGGGTGAGGGCGCGGACGTGCTTCTTGCGAGCCGCGAGGTCGGCCTCGCACTGCTTGGGAAGGACCTCTGAAGCCGAGCGTGTTGATCCTCGTCTTCACCTTCTCGTAGACGCGCTCGCGGTCCGGGAGGAGCCGGAACTGGCAGGCCTCGTCCTGGATCTCGTCCGCGAGCTTGCTCGGGTCCTCGGGGCGGACGATCCTCGCCGCGATCTCGCCCAGGACGAGGGAGAAGAGCACGCTCAGCGAGACGACCGCGAGCTTGAGCTTCCAGCCGCGCTTCTTCTTCGTCGTCGCCGCGACCGCGGGCGAGGGGTTCTCCATGTGGGAGAGCTAGGCGCCGATCTTGTTGCGCGCGTGGCGGCGCCCGAGGATCCGCTCCATGTGGCGGATGATCGACGTCGCCACGTCCACTCCCGAGGCGCCCTCGATCCCTTCGAGGCCGGGAGAGCTGTTGACCTCCATGATCATGGGGCCTTCGTTCGAGATGAGCATGTCCACGCCGGCCACGTCGAGCCCGAGAGCGCTCGCGGCGCGGATCGCGGTCTGGCGATACTCGCGCGAGAGCTTGATGGGGAAGCCCTCGCCGCCGCGGTGGAGGTTCGAGCGGAACTCACCCGGGGTCGAGTTCCGGCGCTCCATGGCGGCGACGACGCGGCGGCCGACGACGAAGGCTCGCACGTCGCGGCCCGAGCTTTCCTTGATGAAGCGCTGGACGAGGATGTTCTGGTCGAGGTCGTGGAACGCCTCGATGACCGACGAGGCGGCCTGGTTCGTCTCCGCGAGGACGACTCCCTTGCCCTGAGTCCCCTCGAGGAGCTTGATGACCACCGGAGCGCCGCCCACGACCTCGAGGACCTTCGCGATATCGCCGGGCTGCCGGGCGTACGCCGTCTCCGGCATGCCGACCTCCTCGCGCGAGAGGATCTGGAGGCACCGGAGCTTGTCGCGAGAGCGCGCGATCGCCTGCGACTCGTTGAGCGGGAAGGTCCCGGCCATCTCGAACTGCCGGAGCACGGCGAGACCGTAAGCGGTGATCGACGCCCCGATCCTCGGGATCACGGCGTCCACGTTCTTGAGCACTCGCCCGCCGTAGTAGAGCTTCGGGTTCCTGCGAGACAGCGAGATCGCGAGGCGGAGCGGGTCGATGACCTGGACGTTGTGCCCGCGAGCCGTCGCGGCCTCGACGAGCCGCTTCGTGCTGTAGAGCGATCGCCGGCGCGAGAGGATGACGACTTTCACGGGCTCCTCGGGCGGGTGCGAGCGTAGCAGCGCCCCTCTCGCGTGTCCACTTGCCCCGAGGGCTTTCTCCTCAAGACAAGGCCCCGAAACGGCCGAATTTGAGGTGAGAGAGACGGTCGCGCCGGGAGAGCGCCGGGCCGCTCCGTGGAGGTACACGTGAGATTCCACTCGAAAAGAGGCGCGGGGCTCGAGGGAGCGCTCGCCCTGATCTTCCTCGCCTTCGCGGGAGCGGGCGCCTTCGTCTTCGCCCGCCATCGCGCGAACGCGACTCCGGTGGAGCAGCCCAGGTCGCAGCCGACCGCCGCAGAGCTCACTCCGGAGGAGAAGAAACCCGTCTCGCCCGCCGCGACGACGCTCGCGGCCGGCATGAAGCACCAGGAGACGAAGCCCGCGGTCGAGAAGAAGCCCGCTCCCGAGCTTCCTGCGTCTCTCCCCGTCTCCTCTCCCGACGCGAAGTCTCTCCTCGAGAAGGCCGAGGCCGCTCTCGCCAAGGGAGACGAGCGGAACGCTCTCCTCACGCTCCGAGCCGTCGCGAGAGCGCGCGCTCGCTCGCCCGAGCAGGAGACCGCGAAGGAGCGCCTCGCGAAGATCGCCTCGGACTCCCTCGAGGAAGCCGCGAAGCACAGGGAGTCCGGCGACTCCCAGGCCGAGCGAGCCGCCCTCTCCCGCGCCTTCTTCTCCCTCCTCGACCGGAGCGAGCAGAAGCCCGTGAGAGAGAGGCTCGACGACCTCGTGCGCTTCCTGGTTTTCTCCCTGCGGCCGAGCGACGACGGCGAGGTCTACACCGTCAAGCAAGGAGACCGCCTTATCCCGATCGCGCGCGCTCACAAGACGACCTTCACGTTCATTCGCCGCGCGAGCTGCCTCAAGTCCGACTCGATCCGGGTCGGCCAGAAGCTCAAGATCCCGAGAGGTGCCGTCGAGCTCGCCGTCTGGAAGACCGATTTCCTCCTCGTCGCCACGCTCGGCGGCCGCTATCTCAAGGCCTGGGAAGTGGGGACCGGGAAAGAAGACCGGACGCCCGAGGCGGCGTTCAAGATCTCGGAGCGCATCGTCGAGCCGACCTGGTACTCGCCCGACGGCAAGGTCTATCCCTTCGGCACGAAGGAGAACATCCTCGGCACGCGCTGGCTCGGGACTCGCGCGAGACGCTCGTCGTCGAACTCGTGTCTTCTTCGTGGTGGATCTCTTCTCGTAGAATGCCCGCGTGCCGGTCGTGAAGGACGTGGCCGAGCGCGTAGCCGCCGCGCTCGAGCTCGATGCGAAGAAGGTGTTCGCGGCGCTCGCTCTCCTGGAAGACGGCGCGACCGTCCCTTTCATCGCGCGCTACCGCAAGGACCGCACGGGAACGCTCGACGAGGTCGCTCTCAGGAAGATCGCGCAGGAGGGAGAGAAGGCCCGCGCTCTCGACGAGAGGCGCGCGGCGATCCTCGCGACCCTCGAGGAGCGCGCCCTCCTCTCGGACGAGCTCCGCGCGTCGATCGAGGCCGCGCCCTCGCGTGCGGTGCTCGAGGACCTCTACGCGCCCTACAAGCAGGCGCGGAAGACGCGCGCGAAGGCCGCTCTCGAGAAGGGGCTCGGGCCTCTCGCCCTCGCTCTCCTCGACCCGCACGAGGCGCGGTCGCCCGAAGACCTCGCGAGGCCCTTCGTGAACGAGAACGTCCCGACCGCCGACGAGGCCATCGAGGGCGCGCTCGACATCGTGCGCGAGAAGGTCGCGACCGACGCCTTCTCCCGCGAGCTCGTGAGGAACCTCTTCTGGGAGAGAGGGCGCCTCGTCGTCGCGGCGGCGCGCGGGAAGTCGAAGGAAGCCGCGGACTCGAAGTTCCGCGACCTCCTCGGGCTCGACCGCGAGGCCAGGCGAGTCCCGGGCCACCGCGTCCTCGCCGCGAACCGAGGCGAGCGGGAGGGTCTCCTCTCGGTCTCCGTGAGAGGGCCCGACGAGGAGGCTCGCCGCCGCCTCTCGCAGCGCCACGACCCGCGCCCCGCGCGGCCAGCCGGGCGCCTCGTCCTCGAAGCGATCGCGAGCGCTCACGAGGAGAGGCTCGCTCCCGCGGCGGAGACGTTCGTGCGCGCGAGGATCACGGAGGCGGCCGAGGACTCGGCGATCGCGACCTTCGAGCGGAACCTGAGAGCGCTCCTCCTCGCCGCTCCGATCGGCGGGCGAGTCGTCCTCGGCCTCGATCCCGGCTTCGCGAACGGCTGCAAGCTCGCGTGCGTGGACGCGACGGGGAAGCTCCTCTCGGCGAAGACGATCTTCCCGCACTCGCGCGGCCCCAAGGAGCAGGAGCAGGCCGCGCGCGAGCTCGTCTCTCTCGTGAAAGACTCCCGGGTCACGCTCGTCGCGATCGGGAACGGCACCGCGGCCCGCGAGAGCGCCCGCTTCACGAAGGGCGCCCTCTCCCAGGCCTCGGTCGCGGGCGTGGACGTCGCGATCGTGAGCGAGGTGGGCGCGAGCGTCTACTCCGCGAGCGACCTCGCGCGCGAGGAGCTTCCGGGCCTCGACGTGACGCTGCGCGGAGCCGTCTCGATCGCGCGGCGCCTCCAGGACCCGCTCGCGGAGCTCGTGAAGGTCGAGCCGCGGAGCCTGGGAGTCGGGCAATACCAGCACGACGTCGACTCGAAGCGCCTCGAG
>JACQDU010000429.1 GCA_016200955.1 bacterium | reverse complement strand
GAGGACGTCTACGAGCCTTACCTGATCCAGCAAGGCTTCCTCGCGAAGACGCCGCGCGGCCGGCTTCTGACGGATCGCGGCCTCGCGCTCGCGGACGCTCACTCGGGCGGAGCGCCGCGCAAGCGGAGCCCGCAGGCGGATCTCTTCTAGATGGCGACGAAAGTCCGATAAAGAGAGGGGAGCTCGACTTGGGCAGGCGCCGGGCGCTCTTCTCGAGGCTCAGGAAAGTGAGGAGAAGGCTCGGCGGGCTCCTGCCCGTCTGCGCTCTCTCGCTGGCCCTCGGCCTCTTCGCGTGCGTGACCGAGGAACCGCGCCGGCCCGATCCTCCCCTGCCCGACACTCTCCCGGGCGAGCCGACCATGCGCGTGCTCCTCGTCGAGGGAGCGAAGGAAGTCAAGGTCGGCGCCGACGGTCCGATCGACGTCGTCCCGAGCGCCGGCGAGGCTTTCGTGGCCGACAAGCTCCAGGACGGCCCCGCGAGCGCGGGCGACGGGACCGGCCTCGTCCTGGGCGAGCGGACCTTCTTCGGGGCCCTCGAGTGCCGCCTTGTCCCGACGAGGAGCGCTCTCGGGAAGGTCTCTCACGTTCGCCTCGATGGAAAACCGTATTCGGGAGAGGTGATCCTGAGAGTCGACCACGGCGTCGTGCGCGTCCTGAACCACGTCTCGCTCGAGACCTACGTCGCGGGAGTCGTGGGAGGCGAGATGCCGCTCAAGTGGCCCGACGCCGCGGTCCGTGCGCAGGCGATCGCCGCGCGGACCTACGCGGTCTGGCAATGGAAGCACCGCTCGAGCGAGGACCACGACCTCCTCGCGGACACGCGCTCGCAGGTCTATACGGGCGTCGCGACCGCGCGCGCCCTCGAGGTCACGCGAGCGACCGAGGGGCGCGTCCTCGTCCACGCGGGGCGCATCTTCGAGGCGTTCTTCTGCTCCACGTGCGCGGGAGAGACCGCGAGCGCCGAGTGGGTCTGGGGCGGGCCCATGATCCCGCCGCTCCAGGGGACGACGTGCGGGAAGTGCCTGGCGTCGAGTCATGCTCGCTGGACGAAGGAGATCACGCCGGCGGATCTCGCGAAGGCGCTCGCTCCCCTGGGAATCAAGGCTCCCGTGACTCGCATCGAGACGCTCCCCTGGCCTCGCGGCGGATACTTGCGCGAGCTCAAGGTCACTCACGCGGGCGGCGAGACTCTCGTCGATGCCCAGAAGGCGAGGAAGGCGCTCGACCTCAAGAGCACGTCGTTCGAGGTCGCCGCCAGCCCGCAGGGTTCTCTCCTCGTCACGGGGAGAGGCTGGGGTCACGGCGCGGGCCTGTGTCAGTGGGGGGCCAAGGGCTGCGCCGAGGACGGGCTCTCCGAGGACGAGATCTTGAAGAAGTACTACCCGGGAGCCGAGGTCGTGAAGCTCTACTGAAGCGGTGACCGTGACCGTGGCCGCGACCGCGGCCGTGGCCGTGCGCTCTCTCGGAAGATGCGAGAGAACGGCACGGATCGAGACGGTCGAAACGGATCGGGTGAAGCCCCGGAAGCCGTTGCCACGGGAGCGGCCGCGGTGGTAGGCTCCTTCCGCGCGAACGGGAGGGGTCCTTTGCTCCGCCGCTTCCTGGTGATGGGCGCCTTCGCGCTCGCCGTCTCGGGCTGCGAGACGCCGAACTACTACAACGGGACTCCGTTCCAGACCTCGCACAAGATCGAGGTGCGGCGCCGCTCTCCCACGAAGGAGGAGCTCGCCGCGAGGCCTCCCAAGCCTTACGAGCAGGAGCTCCGCGAGCAGGACGCTTACGAGGAGCGCATGGCCGTCTCGCGCGAGATGCACGACGAGACGCGCTACATGGAGCGGAGCGACCGCGAGCTCCGCCGCTGGAGCTCGACCTCTCGCCCCGATCCGTGGGAAGCCTACGAGCGCGAGCGCAAGCGCGTCCTCTATCGCCCCTGGGCCGACACCGGGCCGCCCGCCGCCGTCGAGGTCGAGCCCAAGGTGCAGAAGCCGATCGAGGACGACCCCTACGCTCCGGTTCCCAAGGCCGCGAAGAAGGCCGAGGGCGAGGAGGGCGGCGAGGCTACCGCTCCGGCCGACAAGCCGGGCGACAAGCCCGAGGACAAGCCCGCCGAGAAGCCGGCCGAGGGCCCCAAGAAGAAGTAGGGGCGTCGCCGCGCGAGCTTGCGGCCACTCCTCGCGCGCGCCAAGCTAGGCGGGCGAGGGGACCGTGACCCAAGAGACCCCGGGCGAAGTGCCGCGCTCCAACTGGCGCTCGAAGCCGCCGCCGGCCGCCCCGCCGTCGCGTCCCATGAGCCGGCGCATACGAGCCTCGCAGGTCGGGAAGGCCGCCGAGCCCGTCGCCGCGGCCGCTACCCCGACCGAGACGCTCAAACCCTTCGAGCAGATCCTCGCGGTCATGGGCCAGTACAGCGCCTCCGACCTCCACCTGAAGGTCGGGTGCGCGCCGGTGCTCAGGATATCGGGGATCATGCGGCCCCTCGCGGCCGCGCCGCTCACGGGAGAAGACATCCACCGCCTCCTCCTCGACGTGGCGACGCCCGACACGATGAAGACGTTCGAGCGCAAGGGAGACGTGGACTTCGCCCACGCGCTCCCCGACCGGCAGCGCTTCCGTCTGAACGCCTTCCGCGACAAGCGCGCGATCTCGATCGCCGTCCGGCGGATCAACATGACGATCCCGCGCTTCAGCGAGCTCAACTTGCCCGAGCAGACCTTCCAGAAGATCGCGCGGTTCGAGGACGGGATCGTTCTCTTCGCCGGGATCACGGGCTGCGGGAAGTCGACGAGCATCGCCTCCATGATCGACTACCTGAACGAGACCGAGGCGCGGCACATCATCACGGTCGAGGACCCCGTCGAGTTCGAGTTCCAGAACAAGAAGAGCTACATCTCGCAGCGAGAGATCGGGATCGACTGCCTCGACTTCAAGTCGGCGCTCAAGTCGATCGTCCGGCAGGACCCCGACGTGATCCTCATGGGAGAGATGCGGGACGAGGAGACCTTCGAGTTCGGTCTCTCCGCCGCCGAGACGGGCCACCTCGTCTTCGCGACCTTGCACGCGGGGAACGTCGCCCAGTCGATCGGCCGGATCCTCGGCCTTTTCGCCCCGGAGAAGCACTCGACCCTCCGCCACGGCCTCGAGTTCAACCTGCGCGCGATCATCTGCCAGAAGCTCCTCCCCTCGATCAACCCGAGCTTCCTCCGAGTTCCCGTGCTCGAGGTCATGATCGTGAACGCGATCATCAAGAAGCTCCTGAGAGAAGGAGAGGACGGCAAGATCCCGCAGGTGATCCAGGGCTGCCGGACGGAAGGCATGATGACCTTCAACCAGAGCCTCTGCGAGCGGGTGAAGTCCGGCCTCATAGCCGAGCACGTCGCGCTCGAG
>JACQDU010000428.1 GCA_016200955.1 bacterium | reverse complement strand
TCGCCGCGCTCGATCGGGAGAAGCCGGCCGCGGCCCTCCTCGAGCTCGAGGGCACGCACGCGCTCCGCGGCGACCCTCGCGTCGCCGTCGCTCGCGCCCGCGCGCGCGTCCTTCAGGGAGACGAGCACGCGCTCTCCGAGCTCGACCCGGACCACAAGATGCTCGGCGACGCGATCCGGGAGGCCGCGCTCGCGCGAGAGGTCCCGCCGCCCTTGCGCGCGGACGCCGCGCTCGCGCTCCTCGAGCTCGCGCTCATCACGGGAGACGAGAAGGTCGTGGGGCCCGCTCTCGCGACGCTCGAGCAGCTCGCGGCGGGGAACGATCCGCCGCTCGCTCCGCCGAGCGCGCAGAGGGTCGCCCTCGCTCTCGCCGCTCCGGCGCTCGATTCCGCGGTCTCGGCGCTCGCCGGGGCCTGGTCGAGCGAGCCGGGGAAGGCGCGCGGCGTCAAGCAGGACGAGCTCACGGGAGCGGTGGCGCGGCTCGAGCCGCGCGCGCTCGAGGGAGACATCGACGCGCAGGCGCTCCTCCTCGTGCTCGTCGGCGTGGGAGGGAAGCTGGCCCGCGCCGACACGACGCAGCTCGCCGAGCGCGTGAGGGCCCCGGCTCCTCGCGAGCCCTCGCGGGAGGTCGCGATCGCGCGCGCCCTCGACCTCGCCTGCTCGGGCCTCGCGGTCTTCGAGAGGAGCCGCCAGAACCTCGACCACGCTCTCTGGTCGGAGGACGAGAAGCCCGTCGCGGGAGCCGACGACCTGTACGCCGCGACCAGCTCCGACCGCGCGTCCGCGAGTCCGCTCGTCCTCGTCGCGAGAGACCGTGCCACCCAGGCGCTCGCATTCCGCCTGCGCCCCGGCGAGCATCTCCTCGGCCGAGCGAGCTCGAGCGCCGACGCTCACGCTCTCGTCGCGAACGCTTCTCACATCCTCGACGTGGCCGGGAGGCGCGAGCCGTTCTCGCCCGCGGTCCGCCGCGCGAGAGCCGAGGTCGCGCTCGCCTGGGCCCAGGTCGGCCCCGCCGCCTCGACGAAGGAAGCGAGCGCCGCGGGTCGAGTGGAGGCCGCGGCGGCCGCCCTCCTCGATCCCTTCGACGCCGCGAGCTGCGCCGCTCTCGCTCGAGCTCACGCTTCCTGCGGGGACGAGGCCCGCTCGCGGACGTGGGCGAGACGCGCGAGGGCCGCCCGGCGCGGTGCTCTCGCGGACCACGACGCCGCGCTCGTCGTCGCGCTCCTCTCCCCCGAGAACCACTCGAAGGACGGGGAGGAGATCGAGGAGCGCGCGTGGCTCGAGATCGTCGCCGGGAACATGGACGTCGCGCGGAGCCTCGTCAGGGAAGCGGCCCTGCTCGACGACGAGGAGAGAGCGGCGATCGCCGGCGGTCAGCCCCTCGCGGTCGGGCGTCTCGTGCCGCCGACGCCCGACATCCGCTCGAGGCTCGCGCAGGCTCGGCTCAGGCTCCAGGCGCAGGGGACTCCCTGGGCGGAGCTCTGGGCCCAGGCCTCTCTCTCGCTCGAGTCGGTCATCGACGACGGCCTCGAGGTCGACGGAGGGCAGTTCTCCTCGGTCAGCGACACCCCGACCGGCGACGCCGTGAACGACCTCTGGCGAGCCCTCGGCTTCGTCGTCCAGGTCGAGGCGGCGAAGGAGAGCCCCGCCAGCGGCGCGGCCTCGGCGCGGAAGCTCCTCGAGTCCGTCGTCCAGGCGAGGCCGCGGTCCCTCGCCCCGCGCGTGCTTGCCGACTACGTCGACATCCTCGCCTCGCCCGAGACCGGAGACGTGGCCGAGGCCGCCGCCGACCTCGAGCGTCTCGAGCGCATCGCCTGGGCGCGGGGGACTCTTCCGGCTCTCCTGTCGGCCGCTCGCGCGCTCGCCGAGGCGCGTCTCCTCCGCGAGGGCGTCCCGCGCCGCGTCCGCGAGGGCGAGGGCCGGGTGCGGAGGCTCCTCGAGCGCCCGAGCCTCGCGCCCTCGTGGAATCGCTGGAAGCTCGAGCGGGGGCGCTGACCGCGCCGGCCGCGAGAGAAAAGTGAAACGCGAGGGCGCGAAGGCGCGAAGAAGCCGGCTTCGCGTCTTCGTGTTTGGCGTCGTTTCGACCATCACATCAAGCGGCCGGCGCGGCTCTTCATTGATCACATCTTGGGACGTGCGTTCACCGCAGAGGCGCAGAGTGCGCGGAGGACTCGCAGAGACCTCAGGGAGGTTGAAATTCCTCTGCGATTCCATAAAGGGCGACCTCCCGTGCCGATCGAATTGATGAGAGGTGCGGTGGGCGCTCCCCGGCGCGCTATACTGCTCCAGCGAAGAATGGGCCTTTTCTCGTCCAGACGTCAGGGCCCGCAGACGAGCGGCCGGATCGTCACGATCCCCGCGAGCGGGACCGCGTTCGTCGTGAGCGACCTCCACGGCCATCAGGGCGACTTCCAGGCCGTCCTCGAGAGGACCCGGATCGTCGAGCGCCTCCGCGCCGGCGAGGACTGCTACCTCATCATCACGGGAGACGTCCCGGACCTCGAGCGGCACCGCGCGATCGACCCCGAGGTCGCGACCGACGGCGACGTGAGGATCCTCGACCGCCTCATCGAGATCGAGAAGGACCTCGGCGCGCGCGGCGACCGGATCGTCTACCTCGAGGGCAACCACGACTTCCACGTCCTCAGGATCGCGCGCGAGGTCGAGAGTTTCGATGCGAGGCGAAAGGACCGCGCGCTCCCGCGCTCGGGCTACAAGGCGATCGACCCGAAGGTCCTCGCCGAGTACTTCCAGCATTACCGGGAGACGTTCGGAGACGACGTCTTCGAGAACAACATCACGCCCTACGACATGATCCACCGCGTCGAGACGAGGCACCTCGACTACCTCGACCGGCAGCCGATCCTGGCGGTCCTCGAGGGAGCGACGGCGCTCGTGACGCACGCCGGCCCGCCGAAGATGGGGCTCGCGTCGAAGCGCGCCGTCCGGAAAGAGATCGAGACCGCGACCCGCGACGAGCTCGGCGCCACGACGGCCGAGGCCTACTACTCGTCCGCCTATCACCAGCTCCTGAACAACCGCTTCCGCGCGAAGGACTACGACCTCGTGGACGTGGATGAGTTCTTGAAGGTCTTCTCCTCCTCGCTGCTCATCACGGGGCACACGCCGCACCCGTACCTCGTCGACTTCGCGAAGCAGGGGCCGCTCGAGGGCTGCGACTTCCGCGACGGCCTCGGGTTCGTGGGGAAGAAGCAGGTCGTCCTCTGCACGTCCTTCGGCGCTTTCGACAACTCCCGGAAGAGATACATCGAGCTCGACCTCACGCGGCCCTACTCGGGCGTGGACGACCTCCGCCACGCGAAGGAGATCTGCGCGCTCTACCCCGACGCTCCGCCCCCGGAAGCGGGCCTCGACGAGACCGCGCAGGTCATCCGGGCGCTCGCGAAGAAGCACCTCGCGGAGGAGCCCCGGAGCACCGCGCGCTTCGATCCCATGGCGCTCACGGAGGACGCCGAGACGCGGGACGACTGAGAGCCGCAGCGGTCACAGGTCACCGGTCTCGGCCTCCGGTCACCGGTCACCGTCTCCGGTTGCCCGTCTCCGGTCTCCGGTCACCGGTTGCCGGTCTCCGGTTTCCGGTTTCGGTCGCCGGTCACCGGTTTCCGGTCTCCGGTGTCCGGTCACCGGGTCTCCGGTTACCGGTTGCCGGTCACCGGTTGCACATTGCGGAAGGCGCGGATCAGACCGACGGGGGAGGGGACGCCGGCGCGTCGGCCTCAGCGCCTCACGCCGCCCGGCCAGGGCTGCGTGAACTCGACCTTGTCGATCGCGCGCTTCTTGCAGAGGTCGAGCATCGCGAGGACGTCTCGCCACGGGACGCCGGGCTCGCTGTCGAGGATCACGGGGACGCTCGTGCCGCCCGCGTTCAGGTAATCCTCGTGCTGGGCCACGACGAGCGCCTCGGCGTCGCGCAGCACGCGCTCGCGCTCGAGGCTTTCTCCCAGGGAAACCGGGAGGACGCCGACGACGCGCGACCCGAAGACGACCTTCGTGCCGCCGGACGGCTCGCGCGTGAAGAGGACGCGGATCTCCTCGACGCGGGCGTCATGGATCGGCACGGTCTGGCATCCGGGCCCGTGCGGGAGCCACGAGTCGAGCTTTCCCTCGAGCTGGCGGAAATGGAAGCTGCACATGAAGAAGACGCACAGGCAGACAATGATGTCGATGTGAGGAGTCACGTTGAGGCTGACGGCTTCCTCGCCGTCTCCCATTGCCGATCCGGCCATGTCTCTCCCCCTGGTCTCGCGGGCGCGCGCGCGAAGCGGGAGCGCTTCTCGCAAAGAGAAGGCCGACGCCGCCGGCTCCCTGCGAGAAGGGGTTAGATCGCGCCGTCTCGAGGGCCGCGGGCAAAACGCCGCACGGCTCTCAGCGAGCGGGCCTCACCGCGGCTCGCTGCCGCTCGCGTGGGGAGCGTACCGCTTCTCGCCGAACGCGCGGACGAGCGAGACGGCGCGCTCTCTCCCGGGAAAGCTCGCGCCCTCGAGGCGAGAGGCGTACTCGAGGAGAGTCTCGGCCTCCCGCTTCCCGAGCCCCGTGCGAGCGAGCGAGCGCTCGAGCTGGAAGAAGGCCTCTCGCTGTCTCGCGATCTCGGCGGGGAAGACGCGCGGAGGCGCGCGGCGCGGTCTCCGGGCGACTCTCCTCGCGAAGAAGCGCGCGAGGACCGCGACGACGAGCGCGACGATCGCGCCCACGCGCCACCCGCTCGAGACGAGCCACGCTCCCGCGCCCACGAGAGCGTCCTTCACGAGAGGGCCGAGGCCCTTCCGCGCGATCGCTCCCGTGATCCTCTCGTAAAGCCCACGGAGCGACTCGACGAAGGAGTCGAGGCCGCTCGAGGGCTCCGAGGTCGGGATCCCCGCGGGAGGAGTGAGCTCGACCGTCCTCCAGCCGCGAGCGCCCTCGTCGATCTCGACCCCAGGCGTGCGCGTGCTTCGTGCGGGCGAGCCAGAGGTCCTGGCCGTTCCGCTCCTCGCAGAGGAAGCCGGTCACGTAACGCGCGCGGAATCCCATGCGCCGGAGCAGGAGCGCGCCGGTCGTGGCGAAGAGCTCGCAGTGGCCGTGGTCTTTTTCTCTCAGGAACTGGACCACGGGGTCCGGCTCGGCCGCGAAGCCGATCCCGATCTGGTAGCGGTAGCGCTCGGCGAAGTAGATCCTGACCGCGCGCTCGGCTTCCTCGACCGAAGCGTCCTTCCGCGCGAGCTTCGCGATCACGAAGTCGAGCGCGTGGGTGATGGCCGCGTCCTCGGGAAGCTCCCGGTAGCTCGGCTCGTCTTCCAGGGAGACGACGGGAGACGGATCGAGGAAGACGCCGTAGCCCGCGCTCGTCGGCTCGAACGGGCTCGTGAGCGTCCCGCCCGGACGGAAGACGAGGTGCTCGCCCGGAGTCTCGATCGCGGCCGTCTCGAGCGGCAGGAAGTAGTGAGCGCCGTTCGTCGCGCTCGGATGGATCGTCATGTCCGGCTCGCGCCGCTCGTCGGGAGAGGCGCGGCCGGGCAGGACGTAGCGAGCGGTGAGCGCGTCCTCGCTCGCGCGGACGGTCGTCTCCTCGCGGGGCACGGGAGGCGACCAGACGCGGTCCTTGTAGGTCGAGAACGTCATGCCCCGGAGATATCCCGGCGCGCTCCCGGAGAAGGCTCGGATCTCGACCGTGCGGCCGCCCTCGTTTCCTTGACGCCGGACGAGGTCTCCGAGCCGGGCGACGCCCGAGAAGCCTCCCGCCGGATCGAGCGGGAGCTTCCTCGCTCCACGTAGGAGCCGGTTGTTGAGCTCCTCGTAGTTCCTCTCGAGCGCCTGCGAGCCCAGGACGGTCAAGCCGAGCGTCGCGAGGAGAAAGACGACCAGGGCACCGAAGCGGACGGCTCTCGCTCCCTTGGGCATCTCGAGCGCGCTCGAGCGGAGCGCGCCTCTCGTCACGACGACGAGCGGGAGCGCGTAGAGCGCGAGCGCGATCGGATACTGGAAGGAAGCCGGGTGGTCCGTGGGAGCCGGGATGTTCGGCCCCGCCGTCGCCATGGCCGACGCGCTCCCGAAGATCACCGCGGGGAGCGTGCCCGCGCTCGCGGGAGAGAGCGTCTTCAGGAGAGCCATCGTCTCGAGGAAGAGCGCGACGTAGTAGGGAACGTTGAACCCGAGCTGGCTCCGGTCCGGGACCTCGAGGAAGCGCCCGAGCGCGGCGAAGGAGAACGCGAGGAGCGCGTAGCCGATCCTTCCCGGCTCTCTCGGGAGCCGGAGCCGGACGCACGGCGCCCAGAGGCTCGGTGCGATCAGCGGCCCGATGAGGAACCACTGCTTCGATGCGAGCCCGAGCGTGACGAGAGAGACGACGAGGAGCGCGCTCGCCGCGATCTCGGCCGGCGAGGGAAGGTCGGGGAAGCGCAGGTATCTCACAGTCGCTCGATCCCCGAAGCGACTTGCTCGGGCGTGAAGACCGAGACGGCTCCCGCGAGCGTCACGAAGCCCGCCGGATCCGAGGACGGCGGCCTTCCTCTCACGACGACGGCTTTCACGGCGACTCCCACTTCCTCGAGCGAGCGCACGAAGCGAAGGCGCGTCTCGTCCCAGTCGAGGAGGACCGCGACGGCCGTCGATATCTGGCCGAGCTCGTCTTGCAGCGCCGGCGCGAGCCTCTCGAACGGGTTCTCGCGGCAGCCCTCGATGCAGGCGAGGACGTCCAGGATGTTGTCCAGGTAAGCGAGGCTCCGCCCGGCCTGGAAGTGATAGAGGTCGGGCCCGGCGGCGAAGACGTCCACGACGTACTCCTGGCGCGAGAGCACGTCGGCCACGGCCGCCCCGAGGGAGATCGCGGCCTCCAGGTCCTGCGCGGCGAGCCTGTCCCTCGAAGGGACGTGCGTGTCGACGATGAGAGCGATCCGGCAGAGATACTCCTGCTGGAACTCTCGCACGACGGGAGAGCCGAGGCGGGCCCAGGCCGCGTGGTGGATGTCTCGCAGTCGATCGCCCGCGCGATACTCGCGGTTCCCGATGTACTCCCCCGAATCGCCGACCTCGCTCACGAGCTGGAGCCCGCCCGGCTGGTGCTTCCTGCCGACCGGGAGGTCCACCGCCTGGAGCGGGGCGAAGCGCGGGTAGACGAGGAGGCGGGCGGGAGCCGGGACGCGGCGCCCGGTCTGGTAGAGCCCGAACGGGAAGGCCGCGAGCGCGACCGGCCCGTCGAAGTCGAAGGCCCCGCGCCGCGTGGGCTCGATCGTGTAGACGCTCTCGAGCGTCTCGCCCGGGGCGAGGAAGGCGCGACGTTCCTCCGCCGCCTCGATCCTGAGAGGAGGACTCGGGATCCTCTCGGTCACGGAGAGGTCGAACGCGGGGAGCCGCCCCGTGTTCGTGACGCGCGCGCGGATCGCGACGCGCGCTCCGGCGGCGCACCTCGAGGGAAGGTCGCGCGCGATCTCGACGCGAGGCCTGAGAGCGAGCCCGACGAACCAGTCCACCGTGAGCAGGTTGAACAGGAAGATCGCGAGCCAGTAGACCGGGTAAGGGAGCCCGACGAAGACCGAGACGAGCCCCGCGACGAGGAGCACCACGAGGAGCCGTTTCCCGCTCGGAGTCGTCCTCTGGAGGAGCGTCTGCGCGAGCCTGCCGATCCTCGGGGCCGCGAGGATCCTCTCCTGGAGCCGGTCCTCGAGCGACGCGGGGGCCGCGGCCTTGCTCGGCTTGGCTTCGAGCTCGCTCACACGGGGACCTTCACCTTCGCGAGGATGTCGCGGACGACGGCTTCCTTCGTGACTCCCGAGTACTTCGCCTTCGTCTCGAGGATCAACCTGTGAGCGAGCGTCTCGACCGCGACGAGCTTCACGTCGTCGGGGAGGACGCTCGCTCGCCCCTCCATGTGAGCGTGCGCTTGCGCCATGCGGTAGAGAGCGATCCCGCCGCGAGGCGAGACGCCGAGCTGGAGGCGCCTCTCCTCTCGCGTAGCGCGGACGATCAGGACGATGTAGCGGCCGATGTCTCGATCGACGTGGATCTTCCTCACACGGTCCTGCTGCTCCAGGATCGCCTCGAGCGCCGTCACGGGCCTGAGCCCCTCGAGCGGAGAGCCCTGATCGAGGCTCGAGAGGACCGAGAGCTCCTCCTCCTCCGGCGGGTAGCCCATGGTGAGCTGCACCGCGAAGCGGTCGAGCTGAGCCTCGGGGAGCGGATACGTCCCGTGATACTCGACGGGGTTCTGCGTCGCGACGACCCAGAAAGGCCGCGGGAG
>JACQDU010000427.1 GCA_016200955.1 bacterium | reverse complement strand
GCCCCCGAGAGCGAACCGCTCGCGCCTGCGGCTCACGAGCGACTCCGCCGCGGCGCGAGAGAGAGTCTGGCTCTCGCTCAGAGAGACCGCGGCGCTGCTCACCGCGGCCCGCTCGGCCGCGTCCACCCTGCGCGCGGCGAAACGGTTCCGCGCGCGATCCTCGTCACCCGAACCCCTGGAGCGATCGACCGAATCGGTCATGTCCCCTCCCCGGGCAAGTGCACGTGCCGGGACTATAGCGGCGGGCACCGACAAGCTCAAATCTTCCTGAGAAATTCATCGAGACGCGACAACGCACTGCGTCTTTGCGTCGCTCGAGTAGCATGGAGCCCCCGGAGAGCCCATGGGCATTGACGAAGTCAGGGAGCGGCCCGAGCCGCGGCGCGTCGAGGAGCCCGCGCTGCGGGACGACGTTCGCCTCGAGGGGAGCCGCGCTCGCTGTCCTTACTGCCACGACTCCGTCTCGGCCGAGGGCGACGACTGGGTCGCGTGCCGCGCGTGCCTCGCCCGCCATCACGAGAAGTGCTGGCAGGAGTCGGGTCAGTGCGCGACGTGCCGCGAGAAGGCCTTCTTGCCCGGCACGCGAGCCGCTCCGAGCACGCGACCGTCTTCGCGCTCGCGCGCCGGGACGATCGTGGCGGCGGCCCTCGGGCTCCTCGTCGCGCTCGCCGTCGCCTCGAGCATCGCTTGGCTCGGGGCTCGGACCTCACGCCGCGCGGAAATGGAGCGCGCCGCCGTGATGGAAGCGGAGCGCAGCGCGGCGATCGAGCACCAGTCGCGCGCGAGCGCCGAGCGAGTCTTCGAGGAAGCGCGGAAGGTCCTCGATGAGCGGCTCGTGCCCGTCGAAAGTGGCTTCGGGGGGAGAAGCAGGGGAGAGTTCCTCGACCCGCTGAACGGGCGCTGGACGAACGACCTCGCCGACCTCCAGGCGGCGCTCTCGGGCCGGGTCTGGGGCGACGAGCGCCCCTGGGCATCGATCTACGGCGCGCCCATGAGAGCGCCGTCCGAAGCGTGGCAACACGTCTCCGTGGGAGACGACCTCGAGCTGGACAAGGTCTCGGACTCGCTCGTCCTCGCGCGCGGCGGGATCAAGGCAAAGTCGTTCCAGCGCTGCGTCGTCATCTCGATCGGCGGGAGCGTGACGTGCGAAGAATGCTCCGGGTCGCTCGTCTTCCTCGGAGGGACCTTCCACTTCCCCTTGCAACGACCTCCCCGGGACAGCGTCGTGATCTTGAAGCCAGAAACTCCCCCGAAGTGACCGGACCTACGCGAGCACGGGGAGCGGCTCGACGACATCGAGGCAGGCGGGCGAGACAGGCACGACGTAGCGGAGGACGAACCCGAAGAAGCACGCGCTCGCGGCCATGGAAAACAAGTGGAAGACTTCGTGGAAGCCGAAGACACCGGGGACCAGGATCGGCCACCCGAACAGCTCGCTGAGCGCGCCGAGCGTGTAGAATCCCGCTCCTCCCGCGATGAAGGCCGCCGCTCCGAGTGAGCGCGTCTTCAAGATGGGGACGGACGGGACGACGCCGAACCAGCCCATGGCGAGGTAGAGCGAGGTGTCGACCGCCTCGCTCGTCGCGCCGAAGAAGCACGTCTTCAAGAGGACGCCGCACACCGCGGCGGCCCAGACGGTCGCGAGGACCCACGCGCGGAAGCGCGCCGTGGCGAGGTTCCCGACGATCGGCGTGAACGTCCCCGCGATGAGGACGTAGATCGACGCGTGGTCGAACCGGCGGAGGATCCCCTTCGCGGGCTCGCTCCCGACGGTGTGGTAAGCCGTGCTCGCCGCGTAGACGAGGAGCATGCTCGCCGCGAAGACGACGACCGTCGTGCGCCGCCAGGCGCTGCCCGAGCTCCTCTTCCAGAGCGGCGCCACGACGCCGTCCGCCGCGAGGAACCCGACGAGGTGCGACGCCGCCGCGAACGGATCGGAGACTCCGAGAAAGGGAACGTTCCGGCAAGGGTCCATCGCAACCCTCGCTCGCTGAGGGCCATTCAGGGTAACCCGTCCCGCGAGAATTCTTCACGCGACGGGGAAATTACCGAGCGGCGCAGAGATTCGCGATCATACTGAGTGCTCTCGCAGAACTCGGGGGACGACTCCGTCGATCGCCGAGCAGAGGAACGAATCATGGAAGACGAACGATTGCTTCCTGGCGACCGCGTGACGGTCCGCAAAGGCGCGCCTCTGCCCCCCGACGGACACCGCCGGCTCACGAGGGACTGCTGCGCCAAGGTCGTAGAGGTCGCCGGGCGCCGCGTCAAGGTGGCCGTGACCGCGCCTTACATCGACAACGACGACGGCAGCCGGATCCTCGCCCCCTTCGTGACCTTCGACCTGAGCTACGTCTACCGCGTGGACTCCCTCTGAAGACCGCTGACGTCTGTTTTTTTCACGGGGGAAGCTCTCACGACTCCGAGTCCTCGCGGAGCTTCGCGAGGATCGAATAGTCCTAGAGAGTCGTCGTGTCGCCGGTCGTCTCCTTGCCCGCGGCGATGTCCCGGAGCAAGCGCCTCATGATTTTCCCGGAGCGCGTCTTCGGGAGAGAGTCGGTGAGATGGATCTGCTCGGGGCGCGCGAAGGAGCCGATCGCCTTGGCGACGGTCTCCGCGAGCTCCGTCCTGAGCAGCTTCACGTCCCGCGGCGCCGAGCGGAGCGTGACGAAGGCGGCGACGGCCTGCCCCTTCATCTCGTGCGGGTAACCGACGACGGCCGCTTCCGCGACCTGGGAGTGAGAGACGAGGGCGCTCTCGACCTCCGCCGTCCCGAGCCGGTGGCCCGAGACGTTCACCACGTCATCGATCCTCCCGACGATCCAGAAGTCGCCGTCGGCGTCCTTGTGGGCGCCGTCTCCCGTGAAGTAGACGCCGGGGACCTTGCTCCAGTAAGCCTCGCGGTAGCGGGGGTCGTCGTTCCAGAGAGTCCGGAGCATGGAAGGCCACGGCCGCTTGATGACGAGGAAGCCGCCCTTCCCCGGAGGGACCGGCTTCCCTTGCTCGTCCACGACCTCGGCCGCGACGCCGAAGAAGGGCCGCGTCGCGCTCCCGGGCTTCGTCGTGATCGCTCCCGGGAGGGGCGTGATCATGATCGAGCCCGTCTCGGTCTGCCACCAGGTGTCGACGATCGGGCAGCGGCCTCCTCCCACGACCTTGTGGTACCACATCCACGCCTCGGGGTTGATCGGCTCGCCGACGGACCCGAGCAGCCGGAGCGATCCGAGGTCGCGCCGCGTGACCCAGCCATCGCCCCACTTGACGAAGGCGCGGATCGCGGTGGGCGCCGTGTAGAAGATCGAGACCTTGTGGCGCTCGACCATGTCCCAGAGGCGCCCAGGGTCCGGGTGGTTCGGCGCGCCCTCGTACATGAGCGTCGTGGCGCCGTTGAGCAGCGGGCCGTAGACGACGTAGCTGTGGCCCGTGACCCACCCGACGTCGGCGGTGCACCAGAACGTGTCCTCGTCTCTCAGGTCGAAGACGAGCTTGGTCGTGAGGTAAGTCCCGACCATGTAGCCGCCCGTCGTGTGGAGGATCCCCTTGGGCTTCCCGGTCGTCCCCGACGTGTAGAGGATGAAGAGCGGATGCTCGGCGTCGAGCTCCGCGGCCTTCACGTCGTCGCGCGCGGTGTCCATGAGCTCGTCCCACCAGAAGTCGCGTCCCCGGACGAGCGGGACCTGCGCTCCCGTGCGGCGGTGGACGATCACGTGCTCGACGCTCGGGCAGCGGGGGAGCGCCTCGTCGAGCGTGGCCTTGAGCGGGACGATCTTCCCTCTCCTCCAGCTCCCGTCGGAGGTGATCGCGATCTTCGCGCTCGCGTCGTTGATCCGGTCCACGAGGGCCGAAGACGAGAAGCCGCCGAAGACGACGGAATGCACGGCGCCGATCCGGGCGCACGCGAGCATGGCGATCGCCGCCTCGGGGACCATGGGCATGTAGATCGCGACGCGGTCTCCCGCGACGACGCCTAGGTGCGTGAGGACGTGAGCGAACTTCGAGACCTCGCGGTGGAGCTGGAGGTAAGTGAGCGTGCGCGTCTCGCCCGGCTCTCCCTCCCAGAGGATCGCGGCCTTGTTCTTCCTCCAGGTCGAGAGGTGCCGGTCGAGGCAGTTCCAGGAGAGGTTCGTCTTCCCTCCCACGAACCACTGCGCGTGAGGCGGCTTCCAGTCGAGGACGCGATGCCAGGGAGCGGTCCACGTGAGCTCTCGCGCCACGTCGGCCCAGAAGCCCTCGGGGTCGTCGATGCTGCGCCGGTAAAGGCGCTCGTACTCGGCGGCGGACGAGACCTTCGCTCTCTCCCCGAACTGGGAGGGCGGCGGGAAACGGCGCGTCTCCCGGAGAAGCGTCTCGAGCCCGGCTTCGGCCATGCAGGTCCTCGTCTTTCTCGGAGGGCCGGGATCTTAACACCGTCGCGGTCCTTCGACTTCGGCCGCGCCTAGCGCGGCCCATGCTCAGGACGATCGGAGATGCGCGAGGAACGGCGTGACCTGCTCGAGGAGCCGCTCGGGGCTGTCCACGTGCGCGAAGTGAGACGTCCGCGAGAGACGCGCGAGCGGCACTCCGGGAAGGAGCGCCGAGAGGGCTTCGCCGATCCTGGGCGGGACCATGGGGTCCTCATCGGCGTAGACGAGCAGCAGAGGACAGGGAAACGCCTGGCCTCTCGCCCGCATCTCCTCGAGCGTCGAGACGAACTCGCGCATCTCGCGCGGAGCGACCGCGTCGGCGAGGTAGCGCACGAGAGCGCGCGAGCCCTCGATCGTCGCGAGGGGGTCGCCGTACTCGTGCGCCTCCTCGAGCGACTTGAGCGTCTCGTCGTGGTAGTGGACGTGGCGGTGCGCCCAGCGGAGCGGGTCGCGCCGGATCCACCAGGCCAGGGCGCGCGCGACTCCGGGAACGCCGAGCGCCGCGTGGAGCGCGCGGAGCCGGAGGTCGGGAATCCCGGGCGAGTGGACGTTCACGAGGCGCGAGAAGGCGCCCGCGTCCTCGAGCGCGAGCCACATGCAGATGTAGCCTCCGAGCGAGTTCCCGATCGCGGGACATCCGCGGAGCCCGATCGCTCGCTGAAGCTCGCCGAGCGCTCGCGCGACCGCGCGCGCCGTGTAAGGGCGATCGGGCTTCGCGCTCCTGCCGCTCCCGGGGAGGTCGGGGATCACGAGGCGGAAGTGGGCCCCGAGGCCGTCCAGGACGTAACGCCACGAGTAGCTGCTCGTCATGAGCCCGTGGACCAGGAGGAGCGGAGGCCCGCTTCCCCACTCGCGGTAGTGGAGCTCGATCGTTCCGAACGGCACCGAGTCGATCCTCGCGGTCCGGGCGGTCGTCTTCGCGTACGGGTGAGAGAGGCGCGGCTCGCGCGGGAGGTCCTCGAATGGCCCGCGGCGGAAGGGCGCTCGAGCGAGATCGGGGGAGCGATCCTCCACGGAGCTCAGCGGTTCTCGCCCGGCTCGACGAACGCGAAGCGGAGGATCGCGCCGCGGAGCGTGCCCACGAGGAACGAGCGCCCGTCCGGCGAGAGAGCGACGGGACCCGGAGCGTCGGGCGCGAGGTCGAGCTGGTCGATCATCTCGCCCGACGCCAGCCCCCAGACGGAGACGCGGCCCGTGTCGGAGGCGACCGCGCGCTCTCTCTCCTTGGAGAAGGAGAGCGAGCCCAGCCTCGTCTTCCCCGAGAGCGCGACGATCTCCTTCGAGGTCTCGACGTCGAACAGTCGATACCTCTCGTCCACGCACGGGACGAGGGCGTACTTCCCGTCTCCCGAGAGCTTCGCGGGGCCCGGCGCGGCGGGGATCGCGACCGGGACCTCGGAGCGCGTGGCGAGCTCGACGCAGTGGATCTTTCCCTCGAGGCCGGCTCCCAGGAGACGCTTTCCGTCCGCGGAAAAGGCGAGCGACCAGACTCGCTGCTTCTTGCCCTCGTTCACGCGGAGGATGTTCGATCCCGTGTCGAGCGCCCACGCGGCGATCGCGCCGTCGCCCCCGGCGGCCGCGATCTCGTTCCCTTCCTTCGAGAAGGCGACGGCCGTCACGGGAGCCTTCCCGACCGGGTTCCGCGAGAGCTCCTTCCCGTTCGGCATCTCCCAGAACACGATCGTCCCGTCCTCGCAGCCCTGGAGGGCGCGATGCCCGTTCGGCGACCACGCGAGGGACACGCCGCCCACCCGCGTGCGCGCGGCGAGCGCTCCCGTCTCCTTCGCGCGAGCGACGTCCCAGACGCGCACCGTGAGGTCGGTGCCCGACGAGAGCGCGCGCTTCCCGTCGGGCGACCAGGCGAGCGCCGAGACCGGCCCCGTGTGCCCCGAGGGCTCGAAGGCCGGCTTTCCGGTCGCGAGGTCCCAGAGGCGCACGCCTCCCGCGGCGGAGCCCGTGAGCGCGAGCTTCCCGTCGCTCGAGAGGTCGACCGCGGTCACGGGGTACGTCTCGTCGCAGGTCCGGAGGAGCTCCCCTGTCTCGATGTCCCAGAGCTTGATCGTGCCGTCGTCGCCTCCCGAGAGAAGGCGCTTTCCTTCGCGGGAGACGGCGACTCCCTGGACGCTCTTGTGGGCGCGGATCGTCCGGAGCGCCTCGCCCGTGAGGAGGCTCCAGAGCCTGATCGTGCCGTCCGCGCTCGCCGTGATCGCGCGCCAGCCGTCGGGAAGGAACGCGAGGCCCTGGACCTTCGCCTGGTGTCCCAGGAGCTTCTTGAGCTCGACTCCGGTCCCGACGTCCCAGAGCCTTGCGGTGTTGTCGACTCCTCCCGAAAGCGTGCGCGTGCCGCCCTGAGAGCTCGCGACGATCACGACGGGTCCTTCGTGCCCGCGGATCGCCGAGAGCGCCTTGCCCGACTCGAGGTCCCAGACCCGGAGCGTCCCGTCTCTCCCGCCCGAGACCGCGCGCTTCCCGTCGGTCGAGACCGCGCACGTGTAGACGGGGCCGTCGTGGCCCGTGAGGGTCGAGATCGCCTTCCCCGTCTCGAGGCTCCAGAGCCGGAGCGTGCCGTCCTCGCTCGCGGAGAGGAGGAGCTTCCCGTCCGGGGCCACCGAGAGGTCGTTCACGACGCCGGTGTGCCCGAGGAGCGCGAGGACCTCGTTCCCGCTCGGGAGCTCCCAGGCCCGGATCGTCCCGTCCTTGCTCGCGGAGACGCCGAGCTTGCCGTCGGGAGAGAAGGCGACGCGATAGACGAGCCCCGCGTGCTTCCCCGCGTAGCCGCCGAGCACTCCCGCGAGCCTCGTCTTCCTTCCCCAGAGAAAGCCGCGGCAGGCGAGCGGCGAGCCGACCACGTCGGCCTCGCTCGGCGTCGCGGCGGTCGGCTCGACGGGCGGCAGCGGAGGCGGCGCCGGCTTGGGCGGCGGAGAAACGGGCGGATGAGAGACGGGAGAGACGGGCGGCGGAGAGACGGGACGCGGCGGCGCCGCGTTCCCCGAGAGAGCGGCGGTCGGCGTCGGGGGAGCGTTCCCCGTCTCGGACGCGGCCTCGTGCCGGGGCGCGACGAGCCAAGCGACGACCGCCCCTGCGCCGAGCCCGAGCGCGACCGCGACGGAGGCCACGAGAGCCAGCCGCCGTCTCCTCGGCGGGGGCTCGGGTCCTCCCTCGAGCGCGAGGGCCAGCGCTCGCCCGTCCTCGAAGCGCCCGGAGCAGTCGCGCGCGAGCGCTCGCTCGACGGCGCTCGCGAGCCACGCGGGCATCTCGGGCCTCGCCCTCGCGAGCGGCGTGAACTTCCCCGACTCTATGCGAGAGACGACGTCTTGCAGGCTCGCTCCGTTGAACGCGGGCGTGCCGGTCAGGCACTCGTAGAGGATCGCGCCGACCGCGAAGACGTCGCCTTCGGGTCCCACGGCCGCGGCGTTCGCGAGCTGCTCGCAGGACATGTAGAGAGCGGTCCCGAGGACCTCGCCCGCCTGCGAGACGAGGATGCTCGTGCCCGACTCGGGGCTTCCCTGGAAGTGCTTCGCGAGCCCGAGGTCGGTCACGAGAGGGCGGCCGTCTCCCGTGAACAGGACGTTCTCGGGCTTCAGGTCCCTGTGGACGATCCCGCGCTCGTGCGCTCGCCCGATCGCGCGCGAGAGCGCTCGCCCGATCGCGAGGGCCTCGTCCACCGCGAGCGGCCCGCGCCGGAGACGATCGCGCAGCGTGCCTCCCGGGAGGAACGGCATGACGAGGTAAGGCCCCTCGCGCGCGTTCCCCGAGTCCACGAGAGGGACGAAGCCGTCCTGCTCGCCGAGGCTCGACGTGAAGCGCTGCTCGCGCTCGAAGCGGACGCGCCCCGACGACGTGTCCGGGCGCTTCAGGACCTTGATCGCGACCTGCCGCCCGTCGGGCGAGAGCGCGAGGTGGACGACTCCCGCGCCGCCTTGCCCGATCCTCGAGAGCACCTCGTACGACCCGATCTTCATCGGTCCTCGCGCGACGGAGACGATGGCAGGGATGCGAGCGCCGTGCGACGTCCGGGGCCGCTTCCCGTGAGAGGAAGACGAGCCTCGCCGTATCGCCGGCCTCGAAGTAGACTCCCTTTCCTCACATGGAGCCTGCTCAAACCGGGCCCGAGAGCCCCGCCCTCACGCCTCCCCCCTCGAGAGAAGCCGCGCCGAAAGAAGCCGCGCCCGATCCGGCTCGCCCGAAGCCTCGACCGAGGAGGAGCGGGCGCCTGGGCTTCGCCCTGAGACGGCGCGGCCTCATGATCTCGATCGTCGAGGGCATGAGCGCGCAGGCTCACACGTCGCTCACGGGCCTCGGGTGCAACGGGAACGCGATCACCGTCGGCTTCGCGCTCATCCTGGGAGCCGGGAACGAGGCGCTCGGCTGGCTCACGGCGCTCGCGGCGCTGGGGAGCGTCTTCCAGGTCGTCGCGGCGCTGCTCGCGGCGCGCTTCCCCACGAGGAGGCCGTTCGTGATCGCGACCTCCGCGATCGCGCGCGTGGTCTGGCCGCTCTGCGGAGCGATCCCTTTCCTCGTGGCGGACAAGAGGCTCGGCATCGCGATCTTCCTCGTGCTCTGGGGCCTCTCGAACGCGCTCCTCTCGGTCGCGGGGAACCTGTGGGTCTCGTGGATGGCCGACCTCTGCCCGCCGGGCGTGCGCGGGCGCTACTTCGCGAGAAGGAACCTGTTCTCGGGCGTGCTCTCGGTCGGAGCGGCGCTCACGGTGAGCCCGCTCCTCGACCGCTTCTTCGGAGGAGTCCCGCGAGCTGGCGAGACGGCGGCGGAAGCCGCGCTCCAGGCGCGCGGTTTTCTCCTCGTGTTCTCCATCGCGGGAGCGTTCGGGCTCCTCTGCGCGCTCCTCCTCGGGAAGCAGGCGGAGCCCGAGCCGCGCCCGCGCACGGAGACGGTGAGCTTCCGCTCTCTCCTCGAGCCCTTCCGCGACCGCGGCTTCTGGCCCGTGCTCCTCTTCATGGCCGTCTTCTGGACGGCGAACGGGCTCGCCTCGCCCTTCTGGGCCGTCTTCCAGCTCGAGGAGCTCCGGCTCGACTACACCTACGTGAACGGCCTGTTCGTTCTCCTCGCGGGCATCATGACGGTCGTCGGCCTCTCGTTCTGGGGGAGGCTCACCGACCGGCTCGGGAACCGGCCGGTCATCGCGCTCGTGCTCGTGCTGATCTGCATGCACCCGCTCTATTACGTCTTCGCGAGCTCGCCCTCGCGCTGGCCGCTCATGCTCCTCGACGCCGGGAGCTCGGGCCTCGCGTGGAGCGGCTACAACATGGCCGTCTTCAACCTCGTGCTCGCGCTCGCGCCGACCGCGAAGCGCGAGATCTACTACGCGGCCTACGCGGCGGTCCTCGGGACCTGCATGGCCGTCTCGTCCGTCCTCTCGGGGAGGATCGCGGGGAGCTTGC
>JACQDU010000426.1:3343-9589 GCA_016200955.1 bacterium | reverse complement strand
GGGGCGGAGCTCCCCCGGCCGCAAGTCGAGGCGGACGCCGCCTCTCCCGCAGCTCCGGCCCCCGCGACCGCGGGCGCCGGAGCTCGCGTGTTTTCTCGAGCCCCCGGAGGTCCTGATCCCGCATGTCGAAGCGGATGCTCGTGAACGTCGCCGAGCAGGAAGAGGGACGCATCGCGGTCGTCGACAGCGACCTCCTCTCCGAGCTCTACGTCGAGCGCACGACCGAGGAGAAGTTCCTCGGCAACATCTACAAGGGACGCGTCGTCAATCTCGAGCCGAGCATCCAGGCGGCCTTCGTGGATTTCGGCCGGGACCGAAACGGCTTCCTGCACCTCTCGGACGTGATGCCCGCGTACGGGAAGCGGGACGACACGCCGCTCGAGAAGCGGGACATCTCCCAGGTCCTCCAGAAGGGCCAGGAGGTCCTCGTCCAGATCACGAAGGACCAGATCGGCACGAAGGTCCCGACTCTCACGACTTACATAAGCCTCCCCGGTCGTTACCTGGTCCTCATGCCCTCGATCTCGAAGTGCGGCGTCTCGAAGAAGATCACCGACGACATCGAGAGGAGGAAGCTCCGCCAGCTCCTCCAGGGCCTGAACCCTCCGGCGGGCATGGGCTACATCATAAGGACCGCCGGGATCGACCGGACGCGGGCGGAGCTCGCGCGCGACCTCACGTATCTCCTGAACCTCTGGAAGGCGATCCTGAAGCGCGTGAAGACGGAAGAGTCGCCGGCGACGATCTACAAGGAAAGCGACCTCGTCATCCGCACGATCCGTGACATCTTGTCGGGCGATATCGACGAGGTGATCATCGACGAATACGACGTGTACACCCGCGCCAAAGAGTTCTTGAAGGCCGTCATGCCGCGCTACGAGTCGCGCGTGACCTTCTATCCTGGCCCCAAGCCCATCTTCCACAAATACAACATCGAACGTCAGATCGAGCAGATCCAGGCGAAGAGGGTCCCGCTGAAATCGGGAGGCTCGATCATCATCGAGCAGACCGAGGCCATGGTCTCGATCGACGTGAACTCGGGGAAGTTCAAGGGCGAGAAGAACCTCGAGGAGACCGCGTTCCGCACGAACCTCGAGGCGGTCGACGAGATCGTGCGCCAGCTCCGCCTCCGCGACCTGGGCGGCCTCATCGTCTGCGACTTCATCGACATGCGGGAGTCCCGGCACAAGAGCGGCATCGAGCGCGCGATCCGGAACGCCATCCGCCGCGACCGCGCGCGCGTGCGCGTCGCGCGCATGTCGAAGTTCTGCCTCGTCGAGCTCACGCGCCAGCGCATCCGCGAGAGCTTGAAGCGCACGACCTACAAGCAGTGCCCTCACTGCAGCGGCACGGGCTACGTGAAGTCGGTCGAGTCGCTCGCGCTCGACGTGACGCGCGAGGTCCGCCTCCGCCTCGCCGACCACCCGACCGAGAAGGTCACCGTCGTCTGCCACCCCGAGGTCGTCGATTACCTGAAGAAGAAGAAGAAGGAGGTCCTCGCCGAGCTCGAGGAGCGATCGAAGCAGAAGATCGAGGTGATCGCCTCGCGCGAGTACAAGATCGACGAGTTCAAGTTCTTGTAAGCGAAGTTCAGCATTCGCCGCCGGCGAATGCGGTGGTGGCGGCATTCACCTGGGCCGAAGGCCCCGGTGAATTCGCTGGACAGAGGCGCGAGCGCGGGTAAGCTCTTGGCTTTCGCCTGGCGCGCCGCGCGCGCCCACCGCCAGCATTCGCCGAGACGAGTGCGCTGGCAAGGCAAAGCGGGAGCGTTGCATGTACGCGATCATCCGGAGCGGCGGGAAGCAGTACACGGCTCGCGAAGGCGAGACGCTCGAGCTCGAGCGCATCGTGAACAAGAAGCCCGGCGACTCGGTCGAGTTCAAGGACGTGCTCCTCCTCGCGAAGGGCGAGGGCGACGTGCGCGTGGGCGCGCCCCTCGTCGCGGGCGCGAGCGTCAAGGGCACGGTCGTGAAGGAATACAAGGGAGACAAGATCGAGGTCGTCCACTTCCGCCGCAAGGAAGACTCGATGAACAAGGTCGGCCACCGCCAGATCGTCATGCGCGTCAAGATCGACAAGATCCACGGCGCCTAGCAGGACAGGGAGCAAGAGTCATGGCGCACAAGAAGGGCCAGGGATCTTCCCGCAACGGGCGCGACTCCTGCGCGCAGCGGCGCGGCATCAAGGTCTTCGGCGGACAGCTCGTCGACTCGGGCGCGATCATCCTGAGGCAGCTCGGGACGAAGTTCCACGCCGGGAACGGCGTCGGCATGGGCAAGGACTGCACGCTGTTCGCGCTCGTCCCGGGGCGCGTCAAGTTCACGAAGAACCGGAAGGTCCTCATCGAGACGGTCGAAGAGGAAGCGCCGGCGAAGGCCTAGGCTTCGCGGGGCCGGGGGCGCGGCCCTCGCGGCTCGAGACGCCGCCGAGCCGGCTCCTGGCGCTCCGCTGAAGGGCGGGCGTCGCTCGAGCCGGCTCGCTCGCTTCCTTGCCGCGCTTCCGTGAGGATCGGTTGAGACCATGTTCGTCGATCGCGCTCTGTTCACGGCGCAGGCGGGCCGCGGGGGAGACGGCGCGATCTCCTTCCGCCACGAGGCATATGCCCCGCGCGGAGGGCCCGACGGCGGCGACGGCGGCGACGGCGGCTCGGTGATCCTCGTGGCCTCGAAGCGCCGCCCGACGCTCGCGGACGTCGCGCACCGCTCGCTCTACAGGGCCGACGACGGTCGCCCGGGGCGCGGCCGGAACGCGGCGGGGAAGACGGCGAAGGACCTCGACATCGAGGTGCCTCGCGGGACCGTCGTCCGCGACGCCGAGACCGACCTCGTGCTCGCCGACCTGACGGAGGAGGGTGCGACGTTCGTGCTCGCCCGCGGCGGGCGCGGAGGGCTCGGGAACGTCCGCTACGCCACGGCGACCGCGCAGGCGCCGCGCGTCGCGAAGCGCGGCTCGAGGGGCGAGCGGCGCGCGTACGTGCTCGAGCTCAAGCTCCTCGCGCAGGTCGGCCTCGTGGGGCTGCCGAACGCGGGAAAGTCGACTTTCCTGAGGAGAGTCTCGCGCGCTCGCCCCAAGGTCGGGGCGTACCCGTTCACGACGCTCAAGCCTCATCTGGGCGTCGCGACGCTCGAGGACGGGCGCGAGCTCGTCGTGGCCGACCTCCCGGGCCTCATCGAGGGAGCGCACGAGGGGGTCGGGCTCGGAGACGAGTTCCTCCGCCACGTGGAGCGGTGCCGCGTGATCCTCCACCTCGTCGATGGGACCGGCGGTCCGGAGGCCGGGACGAAGGCGCCGGCCGATGCCTACCGCGTGATCCGCTCCGAGCTCGAGGCCTACGATCCTCGTCTCGCAACGAAGCCCGAGCTCGTCGGGCTCGACAAGTGCGACGCGCTCTCGCGGGAAGCCACCGAGAGGGCGAAGCGGGAGCTCGAGGAGGCGTCGGGGAAGCCCGTCTTCCCTCTCTCGGGCGTCTCGGGTGCCGGGATCGACGCTGTCTTGCGGGAGCTCGCGAGGATCGTCGACGCCGCGGTCGCCGCGGACGAGCCTCTCGCTCCCGTTCCTTCGAGGACGCCCCCTCACCTCGCCTACGACCCCGCGTCCTACGAGGAGCCGCAAGAGGACGGCCCGCCGCCCCTCGGGCCGAGGCACAAGAAGAAGGCCCACGGCAAGAAAAAGACGCGCCAGCCAGGCCCGAAACGAGCCTAGCCCGGCTCCCCGGGAGACCGACGCGAGCGCGGCGCGACGCGTACTTTTCTGCTAGATTCCCGACGGAGGCTCAGGCTTGGATTTCCACGAGATGCTCCGCCGGATGGTCAAGGCGAGAGCGTCGGACCTTTTCATCAAGGTCGGCAGCCCTCCTTCCATGCGCATCGACGGCCGCATCCGCTTCCTCCAGGCGGAGCCGGTCGACCAGGACGCGACGAAGGGGATCAGCGAGCTCATCACCAAGGCTCGCGGCATCAAGATCGACGGCGACCACCTGAACCGCGAGATCGACTGCGCCTACGACCTGCCCGGCGTGGGCCGCTTCCGCGTGAACATCTCGTCGCAGCGCGGCTACCTCTTCTTCGTGCTCAGGACCGTCTCGCGCGCCGTCATGACCTTCGACGAGCTCTTCTTGCCGAAGGACCCCATGGTGAAGATGGCGAGCCTGAACCGCGGCCTCGTCCTCGTCACGGGAGTCACGGGCTCGGGCAAGTCCTCGACGCTCGCCGCGATGGTCAATTACATCAACGAGAACTTCAACAAGCACATCGTCACCATCGAGGACCCGATCGAGTTCGTCTTCAAGGACAAGCGGTCGATCATCACCCAGCGCGAGGTCGGGCACGACACGCGCGACTTCGTCTCGGCGATCAAGTACGCCGTCCGCCAGTCGCCCGACGTCATCATGATCGGCGAGATGAGAGACGTGGAGACCATGGAGGCCGCGATCCACGCGGCCGAGACGGGCCATCTCGTCTTCTCCACGCTCCACACGGTCAACGCGCAGCAGACGGTCGAGCGCATCATCAACTACTTCCCGCCGCACCAGCACGAGCTCATCCGCACGCAGCTCGCGATGGTCCTCGAGGGCGTGATCGCCCAGCGCCTCGGCGTCAAGAAAGGCGGGCAAGGCCGCGTGCCCGCGGTCGAGCTCATGTTGAAGACGCCGATGATCAAGGACCTCCTCCGCGAGGGGAAGACGACCGACCTCTACAAGGCGCTCGCGGAGTCGGGCTACTTCGGGTGCCAGACGTTCAACCAGTCGATCATCCAGCTCTACCGCGACGAGCTCGTGGACCTCGAGACGGCCATGGGGCTCGCGGACAATCCCGACGAGCTCAAGATGGAGCTCCGGGGCATCGTCAAGGGCTCGCGGTCCGACTTCGATTTCGGGGCGGGCGTCGACAAGTAACCGAGCCGCGCCTCCTCGTCGATCACGATCTCGGGGAAGTGCTCACCGCCGAGGCGCAGACCGCGCGGAGGACGCGCGGAGCAGGAGGCTGGACGCGCCGCGGTCACTTGATCTCCACGAGCTCCATCGTCACGTCCTTTCCCTGCTGGGTCTTGATCCCCTCGGGAAAGAGCCCGCTCTGCCACGTCTTGACGGTCGTGCCGCCGGTCTCGGTCTCGAGCACGGTGCAAGGGAACTTCTGGCCGGACACCTCGAGCGTCTCCTCGTTGAGCGTCTTCTCCCGGGGAGCCTTGCCGGTCTCTTCCTTCTTCGCCTTGCGCTTGAGCGGGAACTTGTAGGGCTCTCCCGCGGGGAGCTCCTTGCCGGCGACGGTCATGTGGATCTTGTAGGTGACCTCGGTGTCGGACTTGTCGACGATCTCCCAGACGCTCACGTTCCCGGCGGAGAGCTTGAACTTGTAGAGCTGCCCCTTCTTCACGTGAGCGGCGTCGATCTTCCGCTCCTTCTCGTCGTCCGCGCGCGCGACGAGCGCGAGGAGCAAGGCGAGAGCGAGGACGACGAGAGCGGAGCGGCGCAGGATCACTTGGGCGCCTTCGGCGGGAACTCGACGGAGGGCACGTCGTCCCGGGGCCTGGACTCCTGGATCCTCTTGAGCTCGAGCATGACGATGGCTCCCGAGATCCTCTTCAGGACGAAAGGATACTTGCTCGCGACCCAGCTCCGCACCTGGGGCGGGCCCTTGAGCTCGCGCACCTCGCACACGATCTTCCGGCCCGAGATGTCGAGCGTGTCCTCGCCGATCTTCTCGCCCGGAGGAAGCGGCGTCCCCGGGGCCTTCAGGGGCTCCTTGTTCTCGGAGACGACCTCGTTCCCCGCGAGGACCGACGTCGTCCGGATGAGAAGGAAGTCGTCCGTCCGCGAGAGGACCTCGTCCTCGATCGTCCCGGCGGAGCTCGAGTAGGTATAGACCTGCCCCGGCCTCACGTCCTCGAAGCCGGGGAGCGGCGTTCCCGGAGCCAGGGCGGGGACCTTCCCGGGAGCCGGCGCCACGGGCCGGCTCGCCGGCTCCTCGGCCGGCGCGGGCTTGGTCGGCTGCGGCGCCTCCCGCGGGCAACCCGCGAGAACGAAGGCCGCAAGGGCGAGGAGAGCTCCCGTGAGTCTTCTCGAACGCGCGCTCATACGCTCCGATTGTGCCATCGCGCGCTCGTTTCTCCCACGTAGAGAGACCGTGGCCTCTCCCGGGAGCCGCGGGTATCCTCTCCCGCGTGAAGCCTCTCCGTCGGGCCGGGGTCGCGTTCTCCGTGTTTCTCCTCGTGGCCGTTCACGAGAGCGCGCGAGACGCCGCGCGCGCG
>JACQDU010000426.1:0-3331 GCA_016200955.1 bacterium | reverse complement strand
CGCGCGCGCGGGAGACGAGATCGAGCAGCGAGTCACCTGCCCTCTCGACGGCGCTCGCTTCGACGTGAGCGTTCCTCTCACGGCCAACGAGGGCGGCGGGCGCGACTCCGACGGGTGCCGCTTCTCGATCGACGCGAAGGGCCGCATGTTCGCTCTCGAGCTGCGGGAGATCGACGCGTGCTCTCGCTGTGGCATGGCGCTCTACCGGGCTCACCTGGACGCCGCGAGCCGTCTCGGGCGTCCCGCGGGCGAGGCGGCCATCGCGAGCGCGCTCGCTCCTCTCCCGGCGGCGACGACCGAGCGCCGCGAGACGATCGTCGCGCGAGCGATCGCGACCTACAGGGCCCTCGGGCTCGCGAGCCTCGGGATCCGCGAGGACCAGGACGCCTTCGAGGGAAAGCTCTGGCTCCGCGCCGCCTGGGCGGCCCGGGAGCGCGCGCTCCGCGAGAGCGACGCTCAGCGCTCGACGATCGTCTTCGCTCCCGCGACTCCCGAGGAAGCCCAGGCGCGGCTCGAGGAGCTCGAGCAGACCGTCCTCCCCGCGAGGACGGCGGGAGCGAGCGGAACGGTGCCGGTCGAGGACGCGCTCGCCGCTCTCGAAGCGGCGCGCACGGCCCTCGAGCCCGTCTCCGCGAGCGAGGAGAAGCCCTCGCGGCGTTTGGCCCTCGAGCGCGTGCTGGGCTCCCTCGACCAGGTCGAGCAGCGGCTCCTCCTCCTCGCGGCGCGCGAGCGCCCGCCGGGAGACGCGGCGCGCCCTGCTCCGCTCGAGCTCGACCTCGCGCTCGCGTGCGCGGCACTGCGCGCGGGCGACGTCGCTCGCCGCGAGCGCTGGCTCGACGATGCTTCGCGCGCCGCCCCGGAGAACATCCGCTCGGCGGCCCAGCGGATCCGCGAGCTCGCGAAGATCGAGACCGACTTCCTCGCGCGAACGGAGAGCTCGCTCGTGCGGGGCGCCGAGCGCACGACCGGGGAGCGGCAGGCCGAGCTCTACGTCCTCGCGGCCGACGTGGCGCGCCGCCGCGGCGAGACCGCCTTCGCGCTCTCCCTCCTCTCGCGGGCGCCGGAGATGCCGAAGGACAGACCCGCCGCGAGACGCGCGGCCCTCCTCGCCGCTCTCCTGGCCAAGCCCAAATGAAGGAAAGAGCCCTGGGGCGCGCGACGGGGATCGTCATCGCGTTCCTCACGCTCTTCTCTCTCCTCGCCGTCCTCTTCGTGCTGCTCTTCCGTTCCTCCCGGGGCTCGCTCCTCGACGAGGAGTGCAAGAAGCGCCTGCGCGAGCTCGAGACGGCGGCGGGCGACCTGAGCTCGCTCCTCGACGCCGCGCGCAACGAGGCCGACTCCATCGCGTCCGAGCGCGTCGTCTCCGACCTCTTCGCGGCCCAGGACGAGGCCGCGCGCGCTCGGGCCCTCGTCCTCGTGGACTTCCCGCGCTTCGCCACTCGCTGCGTCGCGGTCGAGCTGGCCTCGGGCACGAGGCGCCTCGCCGTCTACAGGAGAGATGGCCTCCCCGCTCTCCCCGGCCCGCTCGATGCGTTCGCGCAGGACGAGGTCGACCCGCTCCTCGCGCGAGCGCAGAAGACGCCGCTCGGCGACGTGGCCGCGGCGCTCGCTCGCGGTTCGAACGGCGGAGCGCGGCTGCGCGTGGCCGTCCGGCGAGGCAAGGACTCGATCGTCGTCGTCGAGCTCGAGGCGAGCAAGCAGGTCGGGCTCGCCCGCGCGGCCGCGCAGGGAGGCGAGCTCGCGCTGTTCGACGGGAGGGCCGCTCCCGTGGGAGACGCGCTCGCGGATCCCGGCCTCCTGCGCTCGATCCCGAGCTTCATGGAGGCGCTCAAGCGTTACGGGAGCTCCGCCCGGATCGACGGAGAGAGCGTCCTCGCGGTGGTCGACGTGCGCGGGGCGGATCGCGCGGGCGGGTGGCGGCTCGTGGCCCGCGCTCCCCTCGACGCGAGCGCGCGGGGCATGAGCGAAGGGCTGCTCAAGACGCTCGCGCTCGCCTCGCTCGCCATGGGGTCGGTGCTCGCGATCGCGCTGTTCACGGCCCGCTCGCACGTGCGCGAGGCGGCGAGCCGCGAGCGCGAGGGTTACCTCCAGCGGTCGCTCGACGAGATGACGAAGACGCGGCGCCTCGAGCAGCAGCTCGTCCAGTCCGAGAAGCTCTCGACGCTCGGCGAGATGGCCGCCGGCGTCGCGCACGAGATCAACAACCCGATCGGCGTCATCTCCATGTTCGCGCAGCTCCTCTCCGAGGAGAGCAAGGAGAAAGCGCCCGAGAGCTACGAGAAGCTCAGGACGATCGAGCAGCAAGCCGAGCACGTGGGCTCGATCGTCAAGGACCTCCTCCGCTTCAGCCGGAAGAGCACGGGAGAGCGCGTGCCGACGGACTGTCGCATCGTCGTCGAGCGAGCGCTCGCGATCGTCGAGAACCAGAAGATGCTCCGCGACGTGAAGCTCGTGCGAGAGCTCGGCTCCGAGCCGGCCGTCGTCCTGGGAGAGGAGGGCCCGCTCGCGCAGGTCGTGCTCAACCTGGCCGTGAACGCCGTCCACGCCATGGACGGGCGAGGGACCCTCAGGGTGAGCGTCGGGCGCGTGGACGCTCTCGCGCCGCCGCCTCCCGGGACGCCCGCCGGCGACGCGAGCCCCGAGCTCCCGGGCGGGGCGCGCGTGAGGATCGCGGTCCAGGATACGGGCCCCGGGATCGAGCCCAGGCATCTCGGGCGGATCTTCGAGCCGTTCTACACGACGAAGCCCGCGGGAAAGGGCACGGGCCTCGGCCTCTCCGTGAGCTTCGGGATCGTCCACCGCGATCACCACGGCGCGATCTGGGTCGACTCCAAGGAAGGCCAGGGAGCGCTCTTCACGGTCGAGCTCCCGGCCGCGCCCGAGGGAGCCAGGAGCGCATGAGCGAGAGGCCCGCCACGATCCTCGTCGTGGACGACGAGGCCGCCATGCGCCTGGGCCTGAAGGAGGTCCTCGCGCGCGAGGGCTACGCGGTCGAGCTCGCTGCCGACGGCGAGGAGGCCTGCCGCCGCCTCGAGAAGCGCGGGCTCGACGCCGTCGTGACCGACCTCCGCATGCCGGGGAAGGACGGCCTCGCGGTGCTTGCGCGGGCGAAGGAGCTCGATCCTTCCCTCATCGTCTTCGTCATCACGGCTTACGGGGACGTGCCGACGGCCGTCGAGGCCATGAAAGCCGGGGCGGCGGATTTCATCATGAAGCCCTTCAAGATCGACGACGTCCGCTCACGGATCCGCACGCAGCTCCTGAAGAGAGTCGTGCGGGAAGAAACGAAGCGCGCTCCCGCGACTTTATCCACGGAAGAGATCGCGGCGAT
>JACQDU010000396.1 GCA_016200955.1 bacterium | reverse complement strand
GTCGCCGTCGAGGGTGACCATGCGGTGCTTCCCGATCCCGAGGTCGATCGCGACCTGGACCGTCTCGACGAGGAGAGTGTCCGTGAGAGCGAGCCGGACGACGGGCTCGTAGATCGGGTCGAAGCGCACGAAATCGAGGGCGTAGCCGAGGACTCCCTTCCTCTTGATCGGCCGGAGCTCGAAGGGCGGCACGTTGATCCGGTTCAAGGGAGCGAACCGGAGCTCGCCCGAATCGGTGCGCTTCAGGATCTCGATCGCGCGCTTGGCGGTCTGCTCGTCCTGGACGACGACCGTGAACAGACGGCTCCCCGCGGCCTTCTCGATCGCGAGAGCGTGCTCGGCGTCGAACTTGATGAGCTCGTGGAGCGGGCCGTGGACTCCCGCGAGGTTCTCGTGGCGGATCGCGACGAGCCCGCGCCCGCCCGAGCCCTCGAGGAGAGCGCGCCGCCGCTCGTCGAGCCGGCTCGCCTCGTCGCGTGCCTGGGAGACGTCGTGATCGGCCTTGTCGAGCCCGGCGCGGAGCTGCTGCGAGCGGACCTGGAGGTTCCGGAGGCGCTGCTCCTCCTTCGCCTGGTCCTCGCGCGCGAGGCGGCGGGCGCTCGTCGCCTCGGCGGTCTCGGCCTCGAGCTCCTTCCGACGGGCGCGGTCCGCCTCGAGCGACTGGGCGACCATGGCCCGCTCCATGTCGTCGCGGGCGTCTCGCTCGGCGAGGGCGCGGAGAGCCTGGGCGAGCTCGGTCTCGCGCGAGCGGAGGGCGTCGGCGTCCTTGCTGAGAGCCTTCTGCGCCTCGGCCGCGTCGAGAGTGCCCCGGGTGTGTTTCTGGATCTCGGCCGACGCGAGGCCGAGGTCGCGGCGGAGCGCGGACTGGCGCTCGCCCTGGGAGTCGAGCTCGCGGCGCTCGTTTTCCTCGCGCTCGGCGGTCTTGGCCTCGTGCGCGGAGGCGGCGGCGAGGGCTCGCTCTCTCTCATCATCCTTCGCGAGGATCGCGCGGGCCTCGGCGCGGGCATCCCGCGCGCGAGCCTGAGCGTTCGCCAGGTTCACCTTGAGCGCCTCGACCTGCTTCAGGGCCTCGGGGCGCTCGCCTTCGCCCTTGGCGGCGATCTCGGCCTCGACCGCCGCGAGAGCGGCCTGGGCCGCGTCGCGCGCCGCCTCGGCCTCGGCGAGCTCCTTCGTGAAGGCCGCGACGCTCTCGGTCCGCGCGAGCTTCTCCTCGCGTTTCTTGTGGGCGCGGTGCTGAGCCTCGAGCACGTCGAGCACGAGGAGCTCGGCGTCGAGCCGATCCTTGTCCGCCGAGAGGGCGCGGTAAGCGAGGGCCTGCTCCTTCTCCTTCTCGAGGCTGGTCAGGCGAGTCTCGATCTCTCCCAGGACGACCCTCGTCTCGTTCTCGTGGCGGTCCGCTTCGGCGAGCTCTTTGTGCGCGGCGCCGATCCGGGCGTCGAACTCGGCCGCGCCGGCGATCTCGTCGAGGATCTGGCGGCGCGCAACCTCACCCATCCCGAGGATCCGCGTCACGTCGTTCTGGAGGACGACGTTCATGCCGCTCGAAGGGAGCCCGAGGTCGTGGAGGGTCTCGCGCAAGTCGTGCATGCGCACGGGAGATCCGTCGATCTCGTAGTGCGCCTGGGATTCGTTTCCGCGGACGCGGCGGACGACGCGGCTCACCTCGATGGTCTTCGTCTCTCCCTTGTCCGTGACGACTTCCAGCTCGAGCGAGACGCGCGCGCTCGGCTTCCCCGACTCGTTGTTGATGAGGTCGGTGAGCCTGTCGGCCCGGAGGCCCTTGGACGACGCGAAGCCCAGCACGAAGAGGAGCGCGTCGATAAGGTTCGACTTCCCGCTCCCGTTCGGGCCCGCGATGGCCGTGAAGCCGTCGAGCAGGTCGATCTTGATCTTCCGCGCGAAGGACTTGAAGTTGTCGAGGACCAGGGACCGGAGCCGCACCTGTCGTGGCTTGTATCCGAGACCCCCAATCCCTTGTAGTACCGATCGGGCGTTCGGGGGCGAGGAAGGTCGCCCCACGCCCGCTGTTTCGCTTGAAACATGGGTTTCTCCGGGGCTCTCGGGGAGAGCGGGGTCATCGGGCCGCGTGCTCATGGGAGCCTCCGGTGGGCGCGAAAGACGTCTCGCCAGCGAGGTAGGGGCTGCCTATTGTGTTCCGCGGCCATATTAGTCCAATATCTCGTCTCTTGTCAAGGTGATCCTTGACGACGGACTGACAGCAGGTCTCACGGTAGCAGGGACATACGACATCTGGCCGACCCATCGGCCACGAGGGCCCCGGTTCCGACGTCTCGTCGAAGAGAGGAGAGACTAGGGCCTGGGCCGGAAGGGACTTGACGAGAGAAGTGACCCGGGAAAGCGCCGGCCTACGACACGCCGGCTTCCATGCAGAAGACGCGCGCCGTGCGCTCACTCTGGCCCTCGACGGCGGCCGAGACCGGGACCTTGAGCGTCGCGACGAGCCTGAGGCCCTCGCTCCGGAAGAAGGATCGACCGGCGTCCGCGGTCAGGAGGACTGCTCCCGCGGCGACGAGAGCCTCGAGGCGCGAGCGGATGAGAGGAGCGCGCCCCTTCTCGTACTCGAGGTCGGCGGCCAGGACGAGATC
>JACQDU010000395.1 GCA_016200955.1 bacterium | reverse complement strand
TCGAGCTCGATCGCACGCGAGCAGTCGGCGATCGCGCCATCTTGGTCTCCCTTGCTCACACGCGCGGCGCCTCGGTTGGCCCACGCCTGGGCGTTCTTCGGGTCGAGCTCGATCGCGGCCGTGAGCTTGGCGACGTCGCCGTCCTGGTCCGTGTTCTTGTCGAGCGAGTCAACGTGTGCGACCGCGTTGGCGCCGACCGCGCCGACGTGGTCGCCTTTGCTCTGGGCGCTCGTCGCGCGACTGCCATCGCTAAGGAGCCCGAGGATAGCGACGAGCCCCGCAAGGATCGAGCCGGTGAGAACCACGACCACGAGAATCGTGCGCTGGGTCCATGCAGGCAGGGGAAGGACTCCGGGACGCCGGTCCGTCGTCTCCGTCTGGCTCGGCTTCGCGGTCGCGCTTCCATTTTGCGCACCCGCCAGCGTGGGCTCTGCGTCATGGCCAGGCGCGTTCGACTTCGCCTTCTCCCCGCGGGCGAGAAGCGCAACGACCGCCTTCACGGCGTCGGGAGAGACAGACCGCTTGTCGGTCTCCTGGACGGCGGTCTTCTCCAATACGCCGCGTCGGTTCGGATGATCGCTCACCTTGGCTGGCGTGGTGCCGCCCGGACGTTCCGTGGGCTGCGTGCGAGCGACATCCTCGGCGACATCGATCGGACGTCCCGGAACGTCGATCCGCGTCACCTGAGGCTTTCGCGCGCTCGGTGCTTCCGCGCTCGCAGCAGGCTCGGGCGCCGCGCTCGGGACTCGCGGCTCGCTCGCCGGAGCGCCTCGCGCTCGGGCGAGCGCCTGCCGGAACGCGCGAGCGCTCTCGAAACGGTCAGAAGGCTTCTTCTCGAGCGCCCGCATGACCGCGGCGGCGACCGCGGGAGACACAGACGGTGCAACCTCGCGAAGCTCGACGGCTGGCACCGTGGCGAGCTTGAAGAAGAGCGACTGCTGCTCGTTCTCGGCGTCGGGGTCGGGCTCGATCGGCCGCCTTCCGGAGAGCGCCTCGTAGAGCACGACGCCGACGGAGTAGAGGTCCGCGGTCGCCGTGAGCCTCTGCCCAGCGGCCTGCTCGGGGCTCATGTAATAGAGGGTGCCGATCGTCGTTCCCGTGAGCGTGAGGGCGCTCGTGTCGTTGCGCGATGTCGAGACGGCTTTCGCGATGCCGAAATCGAGGACCCGCACTTCCTCGGCCCCGGCTGCTTTCGTGACGAGCAGATTCTCGGGCTTCAGGTCGCGGTGGATGATCCCGGCACCGTGGGCCTTCTCCAGAACCCGGAGGAGTTGCCCCGCCAAACGCACGGCGCGTGCCTCTGCGAGCGGGCCGTCCTTGAGAACGGACTTGAGGGTCTCCCCCTCGATCAAGTCCATCGTGAAGTAGAGGAGCTTGCGCTCCGGATCGCGTCCGAAGTCGCGGAGCTGGACGGCGTACTCGTGAACGAACGAGGTCGAGGTCTCGACCTCGCGGAGGAATCGCTTCTGCGCGGCCTCGTCGTGGGCGACGTCGGGGTTCAGGACCTTGAGCGCGACGTCCTTGCCCAGGTCCATGTGGAGCGCCCTGTAGACGATCCCGAACCCGCCGCGACCGAGCACCGAGTCGACCCGATACTTGCCAGCGACCACCGTGCCCTTGGCAAGGCCTCCGCTCGCATCCACGTTACGTCGAACCCGGCGTTCGCCCGATGCCATGCCGGTCTTCCCCACGAGAGCGTAGCGGCCGACATGGTGAGCCGCAACGCTTCAAGGGGCCGCGCGAGGCGAAGGGACAGGCTCCGGCTTCTCGTCGCCAAGCGACTGGAATCCGAAGCGGAGGTCGCTGCCTTCTTCCGGCAACTTCGCGGGTTCTCGTGGGATGTTCCGAGAGAAGAGCCCGAAGCTCGGTTCAAGGGTCCGGGAGGCGCGCCCCGCTCACCGTCGGGCAAAGGGCTCCTCCCAGTGTCCGGGTCTCGCTCCGCGAAGAAGCGTTTCGGATGATGGCTCACGCAGGCTCTCGCCGTCGATCACTTCACTCCGCAGCGCGAGTGCACTGACTCCAGGGGAGGCAGGCTTCACGCTCGCGCAGAACGTGCGGAAGAGGACAGACGTGGACCGCGCGCTCGCTCGGGCAGGGAGCGCCGGCGCCAAGATCAAGAAGCCCGCCCAGGACACCTTCTGGGGCGGCCGGAGCGGCTACTTCTCGGACCCGGACGGGTATCTCTGGGAGATCGCCTGGAACCCGCACTTCCCGCTCGACCGCGAGGGGCGAGTCCAGCTGCCCGAGTGAGAGAATGAAGGCCAAGACGAGCAGGACCGCATGCACGCCGACGCCATCGAGTTGATTCCTCTCTCCACGCGACCGCACTTCGAGTCCGTCGTCGACTACTTCCACGATGCCGACGACGCGTTCCTCGAGGTCATGGGAGTCGACCGCAAGCGACTTCCCGAGAGAGAGACGTGGATCCAGAGGCTCCTCGCCGATCTCGAGCGACCCGACGCCGAGAAGCAGACGTTCTTCCTGGGCTGGGAGTACGAGGGCAAGATCGTCGGCCACTCGAACATCAACAAGATCCGATACGGTGAAGACGCCTTCATTCATCTTCATATATGGCACCCCGAGCTCAGGCGAGGAGGGCTGGGGACGTTGTTCTTCAAGCGCTCGGCCAACGCGTTCATGAAGAGGTTTCGCCTGAAGCGCCTCTTGTGCGAGCCGCGCGCCGAGAACGCCGCCCCGAACAAGGTCCTGTCGAAGCTCGGATTCCGATTCGTCAAGAGGTATCGCACCGTGCCGGGCCAGATCAATCATGAGCAAGAGGTGAATCGCTACGAGCTCGACCACGAGATGGCGTGAGGCGACTCACGGCATCGGATGCTTCTTGAAGAACTCCCACATGACCTCGTTGGCATCGATGTCGCGGCAAGTCTTCCCCACGAGCATCTCGGGCGCGTACTGATGCCCTCCCGGCCACGTGTGCCCGCCGCCCTCGATCGCGAGGAGAACGACCTCCGTCCCGTCCCTCCCGCCCCCGTGGACCTCGCGCCGCACGCGCGTCCCGTCGTTCGGGTCGCGGTCGGCCTCCTCCGTGACGACCGGCTCCTTCGAGCACCCGTCCACGTTGACCCACCAGTCGATCGTCTCCCGGACGGAGCGGCAGTTGCCGCGCTTCGTGCCGAGGAAGTGAACCTCGCCTCCCTCCCACGGAACGAGAGGATCCTTGTCGCCGTTGATCGCCAGCACCGAGACGGCGCGCGAGGGCACGCTCGCGACGTCTTCCTGCATGTGGAGGTTCGCGGCGATCGGGGCGATCGCGGCGATCTTCCCCGAGAGGTCGCGGGCGAGCCGCTGCGACATGAAGCCGCCGTTCGAGATCCCCGTCGCGTAGACGCGCTTCCGGTCGAGGTTTTCTTTCGTGACGAGCTCGTCCACGAGAGCGGAGATGAAAGCCACGTCGTTGATCCCCTTCTTCGCGGGCTCGTTGTGCTCGGACTTCCGGCCGTCGTTCCAGTTCTTCGAGACGCCGTCGGGGTAGACGATCACCCACCCGTCGCGATCCGCAAGGTCGTCGAGGCCGTGCTTCGTGAGCTTGGGCATTCCGTGCCCGGTCCCGCTGCCTCCGTGGAGGGCGATCACGAGAGGAGCGGGCTTCGTCCTGTCGCGTTGAGGCGAGTGAAGGACGTAAGTCCGCTCGATCCCGGCGAACGTGAGCTTGTGCTCGGGGTTCGTCTTCCTGTCGGAGTCGTCCGCGAGAGCCCGGCACGCCTCGACGAGCACGAGCCCCGCGATCCCGAGAGCGAAGGTGAGCTTCTTCGTGAGCATGCTTCCTCGTCGAACCCTACCCTCGGCCCGCGGGCCGGGTTTCGCAAGGCGCGCGGCCGGATCCCTCTTTCTCCAGCGGCATTTCCGGGTTAGCTTCTCTCTCTCGCAAGCCTTGATTCGGAGGGAAGGAAGATGAGCTCTTCGCGCACCCTGACCGGCCTCGCCGTGATCGCGGCGATGGGCGCCGGATTCCTCGCCACCACCCGCACGACAGTCGCCCAGGACGCCCCGCGGCCGCCGAAGCAGGAATATCCCAAGTTCGAGGAGGTGACCGAGGGCTACGAGAGCCTCCCGGGTATCTTCCCGATCTACCGGAAGAAGAACCATCTCCTCCTCGAGATCCCCGAGCACCAGCTCGGCCAGGCCTTCCTGCTCGCCATGAGCGTCGCGGGCGGCTCGACACTCGCGGGCCACCAGACGGGC
>JACQDU010000415.1 GCA_016200955.1 bacterium | reverse complement strand
GCTCGCGAGCGGCTCGAAGTCGAGGGCGAGGGCGACGCGCACGACCGCCTCGGACTCCCTCATCCGCTCCTCGCTCTGCCCCTGGTCGTCTTCGATGAGAGAGGCGAAGGCCTCGTCGTCCTCCCCGGCGACGTCGCGGAGCGCCTCGCGGAGCCCGGGAAGCGGAGAGGCGTCCTTGCGCGCTCCTCGAGCGAGCGCGGCCTCGAGCTGGGGAGCGAGGCGGCGGAGATCGGCGGCCTTCTTCCGGGCGAGGACGCTCCCGAGCACCGAGCGCCAGGCGCGACGCAGCACCGGCAACCAGGCGACGCTCGCGCTCGAGTTGCCCGGCACGCCGAGAGCGTCGTTCAGGGAGACGAGCCCACGGATCGCCGCGTCGTCTCCCTCGACGACCAGCGCGAGCGCTTCCAGGAGCTTCCGGTCCTCCTCGCTCGAGCTCTTCGCGAGCGCCCGCGCGTCCGCGAGACCGGCCTTGCCCTCCCACGCGAGCCGGAGACGCGCGCTCGCCTCGATGAACGCGCGACGCTTCGAGAGAACCGCGCCGTCCGGCGCCTTCTCGAGCGCTCGCTCGGGCTCCCGGAGGAGGAGGAGCCAGCGCTCGAGCTCGGCGGCTCGTTCTTCCTCGAGCGGGCCCGGCTCGTCTCCGAGGTCCGCGAGCGACTTCCTGGCAGAGCGCACGGCTCCGAGCGCGGCGGTCGCGTTCGCGATCGCCGCGTCGTCGGCCTTGACCGCCGGGTAGCCCGCGGCCTCGAGCGCGCGATGAGCGCCGTCCAGCTCTCGCTCGAGAGACGCGAGGGCCCTGGCCACGGCCTCCCCCCGATCGATCGCGCGCATCCGGAGCTCCGCGACGAGAGCTCCCGCGACGACGACGAGCGCGAGAGCGACGGCCGCGACGAGACGCTTCCGCCGCTCGAGGCGGCGCAGCCGCTTCGCCCACGGGCCGAGCGGCCGCGCGAGGACGGGCTCGCCCTTGCGGAAGCGCTCGAGGTCGAGCGCGAGGGCGAGCGCCGTCGGGTAGCGGTCCGCCTTCTCCTTCGAGAGGCATTTGAGGGCGATCGCGCTCGCGTCCGCCGGAACGGCCGCGTTCCGCTCGCTCGGGCTCGAGGGGTCGTCCACGAGGACCTTCTTCAGGAGAGCGACGCCCGAGACTCCCTGGAACGGAGGGACGCCGGCGAGGCACTCGTAGAAGATCGCTCCCAGGCCGTAGACGTCGGTGCGGCGGTCCTGGCCGGCCGACTCGCCGGCCGCCTGCTCGGGCGCCATGTAAGCGGGCGTGCCGAGGATCTCGCCCGTTCTCGTGAGCCGGTCCTTCTGGTCGTCGCGCGCGAGGCCGAAGTCGCTCACGAACGGCTCGCCGTCCTCCTCCTGGATCAGGATGTTCGCGGGCTTCAGGTCGCGGTGGATGACTCCGTGCTCGTGGCAGTCCCCGGACGAAGTCCATGACGGCGTAAGGAAGCCGCCTCGGCCCGAGCGTCCCGCTCGTGTGGATGCGCACGATCCCGGCGTGGCGATCGACCTTGGCGGCGGCCTCGATCTCTCTCTGGAAGCGCAGGAGGAGCTCCGCGGCGCCCGGGCCGTCCTGGAGCACGATCTTGAGCGCGACGTCCGCTCCCGTCATGACGTGCCTCGCATGGAAGACGGCGCCCATGCCGCCCTTCCCCAGGAGGCGCTCGATCCGGTAGCCGTCGATGAGCGTCCCGGGCGGTGGGAGGTTCGGCGGGCTCGCGGTGCTCGTCCCGGGAGACGGCGCGGGCGTTCCTCGGGGGGAGACGACGGTCGCGGCGTCGCCGGCCTCCTCGCTCGCCTCGGCGCCCGCGCCGGAGCCGGGCGCCGCTTCGGTCTCGTCGTCCGGCTTCACGAAGGGTTCCCCTCGATGAGAGTAGAGAAGGCGCCCGCGAAAATCACCAGCGCCTCCGGCGCGAGTGAAGGATTGCACCACCGCATTCGCCTGCGGCGACTGCTGGATCAGCCCGCGCTCTACCGCGCCGGTAGCGACCGCGCGATCCTCGGCACGAGCGCTCGCAGGAGAGCGATGAAGTCGCGGGAGACGCGCTCGCCCGTCTCCATGACCTCCTGGTGCGTGAGGGGAGCCTTCGCAATCCCCGCGGCGAGGTTCGAGATCAACGAGAGCCCGAGCACGCTCGCTCCCATCTGACGGAGCGCAACGACCTCGGGGACGGTCGACATGCCGACCGCGTCCACTCCGAGCGAGGCGAGCATCCTGACCTCGGCCGGCGTCTCGTAGCTCGGCCCGGAGAACATGCAGTAAACGCCTTCTTTGAGCGAGAGGCCGACCTCGCGCGCGGCCTCGCCTGCGAGGCGGCGCAAGTCGCTCGAATAAGCCTCCGTCATGTCGGGGAAGCGGGGGCCGAGCCGCTCGTCGTTCGCTCAGCGCAGCGGATTCTCT
>JACQDU010000414.1 GCA_016200955.1 bacterium | reverse complement strand
GTCGCCGGAGCAGGCGCGCGACCCGGCGTCGGCGGGGCCAGCGGCCGACGTCTACGGCCTCGGCGCCACGCTCTACCACGCGATCCAGGGAGAGCCGCCGTACGGAAAGGGGACGAATCCCGCCGCGATCCTCGAGAAGCTCGACAAGGGAGAGCGCTGCGACGAGTTCGCCGGGAGCCTGAGCTCCACGAACATAGGCCTCACGGACACGATCCGCCGCTGCATGTCGCCCGATCCGCGCGACCGCTTCCCCGAAGCGGACGCGCTGCGAGCCGCCTTCCACGACCTCCTCGACGGCTCCGCGGACCCGAGCGCTCTCCTCGGCCCGGTATGATCTCGGCCCGGGAGAGAGGGAGCGCGCCGTGACCTCGCAGGAGCCCTTCCACATCGAGGAAGACATACGCCGCGCCGAGACGCCGCCCGCCGCGTTCTACCGCGAGCCGCGCTTCCTCGACCTCGCGCGCGAGCGCGTCTTCGCGAGGAGCTGGCAGCTCGTGCCGGAGGCCGAGCGCCTCCGGGAGCCCGGACAGCTCGTGCCGTTCTCCCTCCTCGAGGGCTGCCTCGACGAGCCGCTCCTCCTCACGCGAGACGCGCAGGGAGAGGTCCGGTGCCTCTCGAACGTCTGCACGCACCGCGGGAACGTCGTCGTGAAGGACGACTGCCGCGGACAGGGCATGCGCTGCGGCTACCACGGGAGGCGCTTCGGTCTCGACGGCCGCTTCCAGTCGATGCCGGAGTTCGAGGGAGCGGAGGGCTTTCCCTCTCCCAGAGACGATCTCCCGCGCGTGGCGCTCGGACGGCTCGGGAGCTTCACGTTCGCGAGCGTCGCGCCGGCCTCGCCGCTCGAGTCGCTCGTGGCCCCGGTGCGCGAGCGGCTCGCGTGGTTCCCGTTCGAGAAGCTCGCCCTCGACCGCTCGCGCTCGCGCGACTACCTCGTGCAGGCGAGCTGGGCGCTCTACCTCGACAACTACCTCGAGGGGTTCCACATCCCGTACGTGCACCCCGCGCTCTCGGGGGCGCTCTCTTACCCGTCTTACAGGACGGAGACCTTCGAGCAGGGGAGCGTCCAGATCGGCGTCGCCGCCCTAGGCGAGGACACGTTCGAGCTGCCCCCGTCGTCGGCGGACGCCGGGCAGCGGATCGCGGCCTACTACTTCTGGCTCTTCCCGAACACGATGCTCAACGTCTACCCGTGGGGGATCTCGGTCAACGTGGTCGTCCCGCTCGCCGTGGACCGGACGAGGGTCTCGTTCCTCTCCTACGTGAGCGATCCCTCGAAGCTCGACCGCGGGGCCGGCTCCGGGCTCGACCGCGTCGAGAAGGAAGACGAGGCCGTCGTCGAGAGCGTGCAGCGCGGCGTCCGCTCGCGGCTCTACGAGCGCGGGCGCTACTCGCCCTCGCGGGAGATCGGCGTGCACCACTTCCATCGGCTCCTCGCGCGGGCGCTCTCGACCTAGGCGCGCGAGAAGAGACGTAACCACGAAGGCACGAAGACACGAAGGGCCCACTTCGTGCCTTCGTGTCTTCGTGGTTCTCTCTTTTTTTCTTTTTGTATTTGCTTTGACGAACCAAAGTATCGCGAGGTAAGACGTCGCCGCCATGCGAGAGGACGTGAGACGCCTCCTCGAGGCGTATCCCCGGATCTACTTCGCCTGCCACACGCGGCACGTGAGCGATCCCAGGACGAAGGACGTCCTGAGCGCGCACCAGGCGAGCATCCTGAGCCACCTCGACTCGCTCGAGGCGACGAGCCTGCTCGAGCTCGCGGGGCACATGGGGGTCACGGCGTCGACCATGTCGCTCGGGATCGAGCGGCTCGTCCGCTCGTGCTACGTGCGCCGCCGCCGGTCGGCGGAAGACGCGCGACGCGTGGACCTGAGCCTCACCGCGAAGGGCGTGCGGACGCGGGACGCCCAGTCCGTCCTCGACCCCGCGCTCGTGCGCGCGCTCCTCGGCCGGCTCTCGCCTCTCGAGCGGGAGCGAGCGCTCTCGGGGCTCGAGCTCCTCTCGGGCGCCGCCTCGGCCGCGACGGAGGAATGGGCGCGCAGGAAAGCAACGAGGCGCCGGCTTCCCGGCGCCGGGAGAGGAACGTGATCACGAGGAGGAGAGCCGTGTTCTGGGCCGGAATCGTCGTGGGAGCGCTCGTCGCTCTCGTCGTTCTCATGGCGGTCGTGGGCTCGTTCTTGCCGAGCGAGCACGTGGCGTCCTCGAGCGCTCGCTTCGCGAGGACGCCCGAGGAGATCTACCGGGCGATCACGTCGGTCGACGACTTCCCGGCCTGGCGCCCCGACGTGAAGACCCTCGAGCGCCTGCCCGACCGGGACGGTCACGTCGCCTGGCGCGAGGTCGGGTCTCACGGAGCGATCGCGCTCGAGCGCATCGAGGAATCGGCGCCGCGCCGGGTCGTGACCCGGATCGCCGACCCCGACCTCCCGTTCGGCGGGACGTGGACGTACGTGATCGAGGCGAGGGACGGCGGCACGGAGCTCAAGATCACCGAGAGAGGCTTCGTGAAGCCCGCGATCTTCCGCTTCATGGCGAGGTTCGTCTTCGGCTACCACGGCTCGCAGGAGGGCTTTCTCCGCGCGCTCGGGAAGAAATTCGGCGAGGACACGGTCCTCGGGCCGCGGACCTGAGAGAGGACCATGGGGCTCGAAGCTCTCTGCACCGCTCGCTTCTCGGGGAAGACGTGCCGCGGCAAGGCGCGCCTCGAGACGGACGAGCTCACCTTCCGGGGCGAGCACAAGCTCACGGTTCCTCTCTCGAAGATCGACTCGGCGAAGGCCGAGGGAGGGAAGCTCGTCCTGCGCTTCCAGGGCGAGGTCGCGACGCTCGACCTCGGCGCCGCTTCCTCGAAGTGGGCCGAGAAGATCACGAACCCCAAGCGCCTCATCGACAAGCTCGACCTCAGGCCCGGCGCGCGCGTCGCGGTCCTCGGCGTCTCGGACCCTGACTTCCTCTCGCAGCTCGGGGAGCGCACGGAAGACATCGCGCGCGAGAAACCGAAGAAGGAGAGCGACGCGATCTTCCTGGGAGCCGAGACGCGCGCGGCGCTCTCCCGGCTCGGCTCCCTCTCTCGCTCTCTCGGGAAGAACGGCGCGCTCTGGGTCGTGCGGCCCAGGGGCTCTCCCGCGATCACCGAGAGCGAGGTCATGGAGGCGGGCCACGCGGCCGGCCTCGTGGACACCAAGGTCGTCCGCTTCTCGGCGACTCACACGGCGGAGAAGTTCGTGATCCCGCTGAGCAAGAGGTAGGACGGGCGGCGAGGCCCGTCCCTGCTACTTCGCCTTGAGCGCCTGCTCGATCTTCTCGACGAAGAAGCTCTCCTCGGCGAAGTCGGTGTGCTTCGCGACGAAGTTGCCCTTCGCGTCGATCACGAACGTCCGCGGGATCTGCTCGCCGTCGTAGACCGGGTCGAGCTTGTCGGAGCTCACGGTCGCGACCGCGTAGTTGATCTTCTCCTTCTCGACGAAGGGCTTCACGTTCTTCGCCGCCTCGTGCGTGATCCCGAGCACGACGACTCTCCCGGCATACTTGCTCTGGATGTCGATGAAGCCCGGGATCTCCCGGCGGCACGGAGGGCACCACGTCGCGAACAGGTCGAGCACGACGACCTTCCCGCGGAAGTCGGAGAGCTTGATCGCCTTCCCCGAGAGGTCCGTGGCCTCGAGCTCGGGCGCGAGTCCCTTGGCCTCGGCCGCGGGCGGCGTGGGGCGGGGCGCGTCGTCCTCCTCGTTCTTCGCGTCCGCGGGGATCCTCGGGACGAACGCGGAGTCCTCGACGCCCGCGTCGATCTTCATGTCCGAGAATTCGACCTCGAGCGACCTCTCTTCGAGGACGAACCGGTATCCGGTGACGGTGAACGTGCCGGGCTCGACCGTGAGGAAGACCTGCGTCGGGCGCTCCGCGACGCTGCACGGAAGCGAGAGGAGCTTCCGCGCGCTCGTGCCCGTCTCGATCGCGGCGACGTCGGGTTTCGCCGCGAGCTTCCCCTCACCTTGGAGGAGCGAGAGGAGGACCGGCTCCGCGTCGTTGAGCTTGATCGACTGCTTGACCTTCACGAAGGAGTGCGTCCCCTTGACGTAGCGCCAGAACCACGTGCCGTCGAAGCCGGCGCGCCGCTCCTCGTCGCCTCGCTTGATCTCGCAGACGAGCTTGTCGGGCCGCTTCCAGAGGAGCGTGCACGAGGAGGCGAGAGACTGGCCCCCGTCTCGTTCGACGCTCTTCGTCGTGCACGAGAGGTCCTGGATCTTCGCGTAGCGCTCCTTCACCTTCTCGAGGACCTCGCTCGCCTTGGGCGCGTCTTCGGCGCGCGAGGACGACACCGCGACGAGAGCCGCCGACGCGAGCGCGGCGGCGGCCAGCGAGAGCTTCATGGGAGCCGTCCCTTCCCCGAGAGCATAGACGAGAGCGAGCGCTCCTCGCCCGCTGCGGTGTTCCGCCACAGGAACGTCACTTCCCTCCAAGCCGAGCGCGGAGGACCACAATCACAGGGCGTAACTCGGCACGGTTGCGACTCGCGACCATGAACGCTCGGCGCGGTGTCGGAACGCGAGACGCGAAGATGTGAAGATGCGAAGGGCTCGGCCGGCGACAACGAGATTCTTCTTCGGGACGTTCTTTGCGCCTTCGCGCCCATGCGCCTTCGTGTTCTCTCGCGGGGTCGGGACGGGAGGCCGTGCTGAATCGCGCCTTTCATTTGGCGGCCCGGGGGAAGAACCACTTCGACGTGAACGGCGAGGTCTTGAAGAAGTCGAGGAGCTTCGCGCCGACCTTCTTGACCCCGTCCTCGGAGGGGTGACTGTCAGTCGGGCAGCGTGCCTTGCGTGCGCCAGTCGGGAGGCAGGAACTCCTTCACGTAGTCCATGAGGCCGGCCTCGATGAGCTCCTCCTCCACCCGCTCGGGCGTCGGAGTCTCGAGCGTCTCCGCGACCTCGGTGACGATGAGCTTCGCGAAGTGGCGGCGAGCGCGGCTGAGCTGCTTCCTGAAAGCGTCGGGCTTGAGCTCCTGCCCTCTCTGCGAGGACGCGCGCGCGGCGAGCGCGTCGGAGCTCTCGTTCGGGTGATCGGCCGCGAGACGGAGCGTGGTGTGGAAGAGGTTCCCGGGAGAGCTCCGCTCGTGCAGGTCGAGGGCGCGCCAGGCGCGGTCGAGGATGCAGCTCCTCCAGCTCGAGAGCCACACGTCGTCGGCGGGCTCTCGCGCGTCCGGCGCCGGGACGCGCGAGAGGTCGTCGCTGCTCTGCTCTCTCCCGCGCTTCCTCTTCAAATGAGTGAACGCTGCGTTCCGCACGGCCGCCTTCACGTAGAAGCGGAACCTCCCGCGGTCCGGGGTGGCGCGGTCGAAGCCGTGCTTCACGACCCGCAGGAGGAAGTCCTGTAGCACTTCCTCGGCGTCGTTCGAGTTCTTGACGATCGCGTCGAGGTAATGGCGGACGGCGGGACCGTAGCGGAGCACGAAGTGCGACGGGTTCCCCACCTTGGACCAGTGGGTGGAGATCTGGTTCAGGCTCTGCTTGGGCAGCTCTCCTCCGGGTTCGGTCAAGCGAGCCGGGCCCCGCTCACCGCGCGACCTCCCACATGCGGACGGTCTCGTCCGACGCCGAGGCGAGCTTTCCGTCCGGAGTGAAGGCGAGCGCGCGGACGCTCGCTCCCCTCACGCCGAGCCGGTGAGCGATCGTCTTCGCCGCCGTGTCGAAGGCCGCGATCTCGCCCGACTCGCTCCCGAGAGCGAGCCACCGGCCGTCCCGGGAGAAGGCGAGGGAGAGGACCCTCGCGGAAGCGGCCCGCTCCGAGATCGGCTTGCCCGTCTCGAGGTCCACGAGGAGGAAGCCCGGCCCCGAGCCGGCGGCGAGGTGGCGCGCGTCGGGCGAGAAGGCGACGCACGCGATCCTCTCGCCCACGGGGCCGAGCGTCTTCTCGCCCGAGGCGTCCCATACGAAGACGCCGTCTTCTCCTCCCGTGGCGACGCGCTTCCCGTCCGAGGAGCAGGCGACGGACGCGATGCGCTTCTTCGGCCCGCGGAGCGTACGGACGAGGTCTCCACGCGGGAAGGCGCGGACCAGGGCTCGAGGCTCGGCGCCGGCGATCGCGACGGCGACGGTCCGCCCGTCGGCCGCGAAGGCGACCGAGGTCGCTTCGCCGTCGAGCGAGACGGCCGTCTCACGGTCGTCGTCGATCGACCAGAGCCTCAAGGACTCCTCGCCCTCGCTCGAGAGGGTCGCCGCGATGGCGTCGCCGTCGGGCGAGAACGCGAGCGAGCGCACCGGGAGACCCGCCCAGCGCGCGATCCGAGGCGGCCCGCGGTCGCCGCGGTGGAGCATGACTCCTCGCTCGCCGTCCTCGATGGAGACGGCGACCCTCCTGCCGGCGGGCGAGACGACCATGGAGCCGATCCTGCCGTCTCCCGTGAGGCTGGCGTGCCTGTGCACGGAATCGCAGGCGTCGCACGCGATCTCCGAGCCGACGGGCCCGGGAGGCGGCGGAGCAGGAGCCGGCTCCGGCGGCGGCTCCGACGGCGGCGAAGAAGGCGGATCGGGCCTCGCGGGCGGCTCGACCCTCGGCGGGGTCGTCGGCGCGACGCGCGCCGGTGCCGGCGGCTGCGGCGCGGGCTTCACGGGAGCCGGCGCCGGCTTCGCGGGAGCTCTCGCGACGGGCTTCGCGTCCTGCGGCATGACCGCTCCGAGCGCTCCTCCCGTGATGAGGGCGCCCGCGAGGAGAGCCGCGGCGATCCACGCGATCTCCCTGCGGGCCTCGCTCGCTCCGGGCGAGCGCGGGGGCTGCGCCGGGAGACGCCTCGAGACGAGCGACTCGAGGTCCGCGAGGAGAGCGGCCGCGCTCGGGTGACGGTCGTGGGGCTCCTTCGCCATGGCTCGCAGGACGAGGGCCGCGCAGCGCTCGGGGACCTCGGGGGAGACGGCCCGCGCGTCGGGCACCGGGTTCGAGCACTGCGCGAACATGATCTGGATCGCGCTCGCTCCCTCGTACGGAGCCTTGCCCGTGAGGAGCGTGTAGAACGTCGCTCCCAGGGAGTAGACGTCGCTCCTCTCGTC
>JACQDU010000413.1 GCA_016200955.1 bacterium | reverse complement strand
CGCGGAGGCTCCGGCTCCAGCATGGCCGCGACCTGAGGCGGGATCGCCGGCTCTCCCGCCACGGGCGGTTCCTCCGGGCGGAAGTCCGCGACGGGTCGACCGACGTGATCCCGAGGCAGAAGCAGACCGCCGAGTTCGCCGCGCTCCCGCGCCCCTGGCAGAGGATCCCGCGGCTCCTCGCGAACTTCACGATGTCGAAGACCGTGAGGAAGTAAGGCTCGTACGAGAGCTCCGCCACGAGAGCGAGCTCGTGCTCGATCTGCGCGCGGACCTTCTCCGGGATTCCTCCGGGGAAACGCTCGCGAGCACCGATCTCGGTGAGCGCGCGCAGGTGAGACGCGGGGGTCTCGCCCGGGGGGACGATCTCCTCCGGATACTCGTAGCGGAGCTCGTCGAGGGAGAAGGTCGCCGCCTCCGCGATCTCGACCGAGCGCGCGAGGGCCTCCGGGATCTCCTCGTAAACGCGCGCGATCTCGTCGAGCGAGCGCAGATATCGCTCGCCGTTCGGGAAGATCGCGGGGCCGGCCCGCTCGAGCGTCGTGGTTTCCTTGATGCAAGCGAGGACGGCGGCGAGGCGTCTCCTCTCGGGGACGTGGGCGATCACGTCGTTCGCGGCGACGAGCGGGACGCCGGTCTTCCGCGAGAGAAGACGGAGTCCGAGGAGCCGCGCGGCGTCGTCGGGCCCCTTGTGGAGCTCGAGCGCGATCGAGGCGAGCTCGCCGAAGGCTTCGCGCACGCGCGGGAGGAGAGGCTCGGTCGCCGCGAGGTCTTCTCCCGGGACGAGCACCGCGAGGAGCCCTTCGGGGCTCGCGGCCACGTCGTCCCACGAGAGCTCGTAGGAGGACGCCGGCTCGCGCGCTCGCTCGACGCGCCTCCGTCCGAGCGTGAGGAGCCGGGCGAGCCTCGCGTAGCCGCCCCGGTCGCGCGCGTAGAGGAGGAGCCGCGAGCCCGCGAAGCTCACGAGCGCCTTGCGGCGCAAGTGACTCGTTGCACCACCGCATTCGCCTTCGGCGAATGCTGAGCCTCGGAGCGAGAGCTCGGTCCCCACGAGGAGCGGGATCCCGCACTTCTTCGCCGCCGTGTGAGCTCGTCCGCGTGAGAGGCGCCGGCGAGGAAGGAGAAGCTCGTCTTCGCGTGGAGCTCGGCGTAGGCGACGGCGCCTCGCGCTCGCGGGGGCGCGGGCGCCTCGAGGTCGGGGCGGTGCTTCTTCGGGAGAGGCTGCTCGGGCATGGGAGAGACATCAGCTTACCTTACTTTTACCTTACATGCCCGGGCTCTCTCACGGACGCTCGAGACCTCGATCCGCTGGCTCGACGCCCTCCGCTTCCGCGACGCGAGCCCGAGCGCGCCCCCGGGCTCACGCGAAGATCGTCGCAAGGAGGCAGGGCGAGTACTCGATGAACGCGACGAACGCGAGGACGAAGGCGTCGCGATTGCCTTTCTCCAGGACGTGGACGCGCACCGTGTAGAGCGTGCGCGGCCGGGTCTTCGGGAGGAGCTGGAGGAGGAAGAGCACGAACGCGCACGTGCACACGAACATGAGCGGAAGGAGCCTTCGAGGCACGTAAGGCGGCGGCGAGAGGAGCTTCTCGATCGCGCGCCCGAAGATCGACTCGAGGATGAAGAACGCGATCGCGACCACGACGAGGAGGACCGGCGCGAAGACGAGCGAGCGGAGGAGCGCGATCACGATCTCGGCGCGCGTCGGCGCCCGGACGATCTTCCCCTCGGCCATCGCGAGCTCGGCCCTCTCCGCGAGGTCCTTCTCCTTCTGCTCCCGGAAGCGGTCGCGGAGCCTGCGCGCGAACTCGAAGAGCTTCGCGCGCTTCGTCGTGGGCGCGGCTTGCCGTGGCGACTCGAGCGGCGGCGCCGCGAGCGGCGGCGACTCGAGCGGCGGCGCCGCGAGCGGCGGCGACTCGAGCGGCGGCGCGGGCGGCGCTCGCTCGACCCGCTCGCCGGCCGGCTGCGTGCGCTCGGCCTCCGTGCTCAAGGACCGCCCCTCGGACCCCCAGTCTATCTCGAGCCGCCCCGGGATCAGATACCCGCGACGAACCGCGTGAGCTCGGCTTGCAGGACCTTCTGGTCCACTCCCTCGAAGCAAGTCGAGAAGCTCTTCTCGTCGTCCTGGCTCTCGTGGACGAGCTCGAGGAAGCGGGCGAAGCTCTTCCGGTATTTCCCCTTCTCGCCCTCGAGCAGGAACCAGGTCAGCGTGCCGGCCATGTGGTAGTTCTCGAGCTTGTAGAACTTCTCCTTCGGGATCGCGAGGAAGCGGGAGAGCGGCGGGAGCGCGTGCTCGTGCTCCTTGGCCCAGGCGAAGGCGGGGTCGAGCGTCGTGAAGCGGCCGCCGCCGAGGGGAACGTTCCGCGCGGCGCGCTCGAGGCGCCAGCGGCCGCGCTCGAGCTTCCACTGCTGCATGTAGGCCGCGAGGCCCTCGACGCACCACGCGTTCATGCCGGAGTCGCGCTCCTTCCGCGCGGGCTTCGCGTGCTCGAAGACGATCTGGTGCGTGATCTCGTGCGTGAGCGCCGAGAGGACGACCTCGAGCGGGACCTTCGCGACCCGCCCTTCTCCCAGGACGGGCTCGAACGTCACGAAGCACGGGTTCAAGGGATCGGAGGAGACGAGGTAGCAGGCCGCGCCTCCGTTGAGCGGGACGCCGGCCGTGCGCGGCTCGGCCTCCCAGCGCGCGCGGTGGTCGGCCTGGCTCGCGGTCACGATCACGGGGAGGAGGCCGCCCTTGGGCGGCGCGATCTCCCAGAGGCCCGCCAGGTGCCGCACGAGGAAGCGACGGTAAGTGCCTATGTAAGAGAGGAGCTGTCTCGCCGTCCTGAGCGGGAGCGTCGTCCTGACCTCGTGGACTCCGTCGGAGACGACCCACGGGTCCTTCCACGTCGCGTGAGAGCGGTCGAGCGCCGTGACCTGCGCCCGCTCGAGCCACTTCCCGTCCACGAATTCGGAGCCGCTCTCGAGCCGCCGCGCGTCCGCCGCCGGGATCCAGCGGGAGTAAGGCTCGAAGAACGTCGCGTCGAACCGGCTCGCGACGTTCGTCCCGGGAAAGCGGTCGAGGAGGTCGAGGCACGCCGAGAAGCGCTCGGGCGACTCCTTCTCGAGGAGAGGAGCCAGCTCGAGGAGGGCCCTCGTGCACTTCTCGTAGGCCTTCTTCTGCTCCTCCTGGTGACGGGAGCCGAAGTCGGCCGGAGGAGAGCCCGTCTGCGAGCGGAGCTCCTCGATCCGCGCGGCGATCTCGCGCGTCTTCCGCTCCGCGAGGAGAGCGAGCTCGAGCTCGGAGCGGGCCTGCGCGGGCGCGTTCTTCTCCGCGCAGAAGGCGGCGAGCTTCGAGAGCTCCTCCGCCACGAGGAGGCGCGCGGCGTCATCCTTCTCGTCGACTTCCTTGGAGTCGGCGCCGGACACAGGCCCGGCCGCGACGGCGAGCGCGAGGGCGAAGGAGCCGATGACCGCGAAGAATCTCACCGGGTGCATACTCTCGCACTTCTTTGACGGTTCCCGCGCCCGCGTGCAAGGCCGTCGAGATTCAGACACCCTGGACGCGCCCGGGCCGGCACGAAAACGTTTGGAGCTGGCCGCTCCCTTTGCTACTTTCGCGCCCCCTTCCACGCGAGGACGTTCGGGGGGCGCGCAGGAGGCTTGACGACGTGGAACAGGCGAAACGGCTGCGCTCGCTTCTCGAGCGCCAGGGTCCGATCGTTGCCGCGGGAGCCCACAGCGGGCTCTCGGCAAGGCTCGTCGAGCAGGCGGGCTTCGATGCGATCTGGGCGAGCGGGTTCGAGATCTCCGCGGCGCGCGGAGTGCCCGACGCGAACGTGCTCACGCAGACGGAGACGCTCGCCGCGGCGCGGGAGATGGCGGACGCCACCCAGATCCCCGTGATCGCGGATTGCGACAACGGCTTCGGCAACGCGATCAACGTGATCCGCACCGTCCGCGACTACGAGGCGGCGGG
>JACQDU010000111.1 GCA_016200955.1 bacterium | reverse complement strand
CGGCGTGAGCGTCCAGAAGATCGCCGCGGCGTCCGAGGGCTTGTCGAACGCGCGGTCCGTCGGCTGCTTGCTGCGGACGCGGAGCAGGTTCTCGTCGAGGACCAGCGAGTCCACGCAGTTCAGCAGGAACATCGCGTTGCCCAGGCCGCGCGCGCCCAGCAGCGAGTCGGAGAATCCGATCGCGCAGCCGGTGAGGATCAGCTTGCCGCGCGACGGGACGATCGGCGACTCCGCACGGTCGGGCGGCGCGGGCATCGGGCGGCCGTCGGGGGAGAACTCGAGCTTCGGCGGCCACGCGGGCCGCGACTTGCCCTCGAAGGGGTTCGCGAACTGGCCCTCGACCTGCACGGCGAGCGGGAAGCTCCTCACCTGGTGGCCCGCGGGCTCGAGGTCGGCCTGGACCGCGTTGCGCGCTCCGCCCGGGATCTCCCACGCCTTGTCGGACGAGGAGAAGAGCACGGTCGCCTTGAGGTCGGCCGCGCGCATCCTCGCCGCGTCCATCGTCACCGAGGCGCCCCAGAGGTAGAGCAGCGACGAGAGCCGCTGCGTGAGCGGCGATTCGGCGTTCATCGAGCCGTGCTTGACGAGGACGTGCGCCGGCGACGGGAGCGGCATCGACTGGTCGAAGACCGACCGCGCCTTGTTGTTGGGCACGTACAGCGTTACGTGGTTCTCGTCCATGAGCGGCCTGTCGGAGACGGCGAGCCCGTCGGCGGCGAGCACGTCCTCGAGACCGGTGTCGGTCTGCTCGAGGGAGAGCGTGTACCCGCCGCGCACGATCCCCGATTCCCACTCGAACCGCTGGAGCGCGAGGAGCGTGGGCCGGCCCTCGCGCAGCGCCCGCGCGATCTCCCACTTCTGGCGCTCGTCGAGGTGCGAGACCCCGACGACGACGAGCGCGTCGCAGTCCTCGGGCATCGGCTGGTGCGCGGAGAGGTTCGCGTGCTCGACGTCGTACTTCTCCGCACGCAGGAACTGCTCGAGCTTCGAGTACGGGTCGGGGATCTGCTGCCCCATGCGCCGGTAGATCTGCTCCATCTGCGGGTCGATGGGCTTCTTGCCGGTGACGAGCGCGATCTTCGGCGGCCGTTCGCGGATGGCCTTCGCGACGATGTTCGCCATCTGGTACTCGAGCTCGGGCAGTCGCCGCTCGTCGATCTGCGGGATCAGCTCCTCGTCGCGCTCGAGGTACGCGATGCCGATCGCCGAGTAGATGTACTTCGTCGACGTCTCGGTGACCTCGAAGGTCTGCGTCGGGAAGGGCCGCACGCCCTTCGCGGCGAGGCGGCGCTCGATGCTCTTCTTCTTCGCTTCGGCGGCGGCCTTCGCCTTCTTCTTGTCCTCGTCGGTCTTCTCCTTCTTCTCGCCGGTGAGCGACAGCTCGTCGCCCGTGTCGTCCTGCTCCTCCTCGTCGACGGGCGCGTCCACGAGGTTGCCGACGTCGAGGTGCAGCACGCTGTACCGCAGGCGCCCCTTGCTCTGGTCGCGCATCTCCGACAGGCGGTCGGTGATCTCGCGCTCGAGCTCCTTGTAGCCCGAGGGCATCCAGTCCTGCGGCGAGATGTAGAGCTTCACCTGGACCGGGACCTTCGTCTGTTTCAGGATCTCGAGCGTCCCCTCGGAGAGGGTGTAGAGCCTGTCCTGCGTGAGGTCGGCGCGGACGAACTGCTCCTGGTAGACCAGGCGCGACGCCAGCGCGGCGCACGCGAGGCCCAGAGCCATCGCGGCAGCGACGGTGGGTCCGGAATCCGCGCGGCGGCGCAGCGAGAGGAAGAGCGTCGTCAGGTGCAGGAAGATCGCAGTCCACGCGACGAAGAAGAGCACGTCCCCCAGCCCGACGACGCCGCGTTGGAATCCTTCGCAGTGGACCCACGCGCCGAACATCGAGTTGATCAGCGTGCCGAGCCCCAGGCCCCAGAACGGGTCGAGCCGCGCGCGGACGATGTCGGTGCCCGCGAAGAGGACGAGCATCCCGCCGATGATCGACAGCACGGCGGCGAGGAGCTGGGAGCGCGAGAGGCACGAGAAGAACGCCCCCGCCGCGCACCACGCCGCGGCGAGCAGGAGCCCACCGAGGTAGCCTGCGGCGATCTCGCCGGGGTCGGGTCTCCCGAGCACGAAGAGCATGAGCGGCAGCGTGAACGTCAGCGCGATCGCGAGCGCCACGAAGAGGAACGACGCGAGGAACTTCGCGACGACGAGCTCCCACGTCCGCATCGGGAACGTGAGGAGCATCTCGTACGTGTTCTCCTGCCGCTCCTCGGCCCACGAGCGCATCGTGATGAGCGAGGCGAAGACGACGACGCCCCACGGGAGCAGTTGCAGGAAGGGCCGCAGGTCGGCCTGGTTCGTGGTGAAGACGGCGAGCACGAAGAAGATCTGGATCACCACGACGAAGAGCACGAGGAACACGTATGCGAGCGGCGAGCGGAACATCGCGCCGAGCTCGCGGCGCGCGACGATCATCGCGTTGCTCATGCCGCGGCCTCCCCGGCGGGGGCCGCGGGCGGCGGAGCGGCCTCCGGGTGCACCCCGAGCGCCTCCTTCG
>JACQDU010000410.1 GCA_016200955.1 bacterium | reverse complement strand
CGCCCTTCTCGAGGAGCTCCTCGAAGTGCTGATCCTTCACCGGCGACGACTCGGCCTTGAGCGCGAAGCGGTCGCGGAGGGCCGCGAGCTCCTCGAACTCGGGCACGCGGTTCGTCGCGGCGAAGAGCATGACGAGGCTCACGGGGACGGGGCGCCCGTCCTGGTAAGTCTTCCTCTCGTTGATGATCGTGAGGAGCGTGTTCAGGATCGCGGAGTTCGACTTGAAGATCTCGTCGAGGAAGGCGACGCGCGCCGTCGGGAGCTTCATCTCGACCTTGCGGACGTAGCGGCCTTCCTTGAGCTGCGCTATGTCCACCGGCCCGAGGAGCTCGGAGGGCTCCGTGAACTTCGTGAGCATGTACTCGAAGTAATCGCCGTCGGCGAGCCCGAGCGCCTGGCAGAACTTCGTCACGAGCTCCGACTTCGCGGTCCCGGGCGGCCCCACGAGGAGGAACGGCTCCTGCGCGACGCACGCCGTGCACATGAGGTCTATGAGCTCGCCCTTGCCGACGAAGTAGCGCGCGAGACGCTTCCTCATCTCGTTCACGCGAGCGCGCACGTCCTCGATCTCGGAGCGGAGCTCCTCGAAGGAGAGGGACTCGACCGACTTGGGCTTGGGCATGGGCTGCATCTTAGACGTCGGGACGGGGAGGGGAAAGGCTCGTGTCCGTGTCGCGTCCAGCCTGATCTCGTCGGTTCAACTCGGGGACGGCACTCAACGGCTCACTTGTCACTGGCACTTGTCACTGGGCACTTGTCATTGTTCCGAGGGACGCGCTGATCCGGGAGGCTGGCGGCGTGGAGGCGACGGGAGGTCCACGACCGTGAGCTCCTCCTCGCGGTCGCGGCCCGCGCGCTCCACGCGGACGGGCAGCTTCGCGTAATCCGCCGTCGAGACGGTATCGCCGTGCTCGAACGGCACCGCGGTCCTCAGGGTGTAATGAGCGATCTCGCACAGGAGCTGGACCGCGCGCGCCGTCCCGGGCTCGTGGTCGAGGACGAGGATCTCCCGGAGCCGGAACGCGCGCATGCCTCTCGAAAGGAGACCCTCCCTCCCATCGTGGTGGACGGCCGAGAAGCCGATCCAGCACAGAATGGGAAGCCGCGTCTCCGTGGACAGGTCCGCTTGCTGGAGGAACGAGTCGGTTCGGGTGATGACGGGGTCGAGGCCCCAGCACACGCCGAGCGTGCTCGCGGTCGCCGCGAAGGCGGCCACGATGCGAGTCATGCGGACGGCCCGCCGGACCTTCGCGTCGAGTGATTCGTCGTCGGGCTCGTCGGTGAGCACTCCCAGGTGCGCGAGGTGCCGGTCGAAGTCGTTCTCGGCGTCGGGCCAGAAAGGGCCGCCCTTCTGGAACGCGGACCGGAGCCCAGGGAGCAGCGGAAGGGGGCGCACGATCGCCGCCACCTCTTCTCCGGCGAGCTCGTAAAGAGCGCCGAGCGGTTGCCAGTCCGTGCAGACGAGCCTCGGGCCTTCGGGCCAGTGCTCGTTGTGGTAAGCGCAGACCTTCGTTCCGTCGGGCGGGTCCGCGTTGCGGAGCGCGAGCATCGCGCACGGACCGCTCGGAAGCGAGGAGGCGTCCGGCGCGGCGGCCTTCCTCCGCGCGGCCTTCTTCTTCTTCCCGCGCTCTTGCTCTCTCCGGCGGCGCTTCTTCACTCGCAGCTGCGCTCTTCCGTCAGCTCGTGGCCCCGCGGTCCTTGGGAGCGGGCTTTCCTTTCGCTCCGCCGGACTTCGCGCTCTTGTCGGCCGCTTCGATGACCGCCGCCTTCGCGCGCGGACGCGGAGTCTACCGACACATCTCGTTGAATGTCAGCCACAGTGGACACGGAGAATACTACGACGTAGGTCAGGAATCAGCGCGGGGGACAGCCCGCTCCCGCTTGCCTCGAATGACGCGATCGGAGGTACGGCACCAGGCAGCGGAGGACCTCGTGCACCTACATGGCCGACCCGGCCCCCGCTCGTCGCGGCCGAGAGAGATCTCGCCCGGAGATCCACCGGGTGCCGGGTCGCGTGCAGCACGACCCGGCTCCCGGTTTCGGCCGGGCTCCCGGTTCGGCCTCCCGGGAGAGGGAGCGCGCGGGTGGTCGGAGGTCTCTTGGCGGAGGCATGGATCCAGGTGGCCCACTGCCTGTTCCGCGAAGACCCCGAGCGCCTCGCGCTCTCTCCCTCTCCGTCGAGGCCTGGCGAGCTCCGCTAGGCCGCCGCTCCCGCGGCGGGAGGCCGCGAGGGCGAGGCCGGCGTCGCGCCCACGGCCGGAGAGACGGCCGCAGGCGAGGCGGGAGCGACGGGAGCCGCCGCGGGGGCGCCTTCGGGCTCCGCGGCCGGCGCCGCGTCGGGGAAGACAGCCGAGATGATCGGCGTGCCCTCCTCCCGGATCGCGGCCTTCTGCCGGCTCCCGAGCGTGTGCCGCAACGCTCGGGTGGCCCGCAGCCTGGCCGCCTTGGCGAGGCGCTGCTCCGCGGTGAGCGGAGCGTGGCGCCGGGGGAGCCGGAAGCCGAAGGTCTCGAGGACCGGGCTCCCGGGTCCGAACAGCCCGACGAGGGCCGCCCGGAGCGAGGAAAGGAAGGTCCGGAGCTCCTCGCCGACCTTCCGCCTCCCTTCGAGGAGCGCGCGAAGCTCGGCTCGCTTCTCGCGCACGCCCCCGAAGTACGTCTGGAAGTGACCGAGCTTCCCCTGAAGCTCGGGAACGGGCAGGCTCTCGCCGCCGACGAGGACCGAGGTCCCTCGCACAGACGGACAAGCTCTTCGGGAGCACGCGGAGCGTGACGGGTCTCAAGATCCGCTCGGTCGTCGTGGCGCCGGTCGTCTCCCAGGGGCGGCTCCTGGGAGCGATCGTCGTGGACACCCGGGTCCAGGAGAAGGTCTTCTCGCCGAAGGATGCCTTCTCGCTCGACCTCCTCGCGCCTCCCGCGGCCCTGGCCCTCGAGCGCTGGGAAGACCACCGCTTGCGCGAGGGCTCCGACCCGCCGGGCAAGGGCAAGGAGGACGAGCTCTTCGGGCACATCGTCGGCCGCGCTCCGGCGACCCTCGCCCTCAAGAAGCTCCTCGGTCGCGCGTGCTCGTCGGATGCGACGGCCCTGATCCTGGGAGAGACCGGGACGGGCAAGGAGCTCGTCGCGCGCACGCTCCACGAGGAGGGGAAGCGTCGCGGGAAGCGCTTCGTCGCGATCAACCTCGCCACCGTCGACGGCGCGCTCGCCGAGTCCACGCTCTTCGGGCACGTGCAGGGAGCGTTCACCGGGGCCAACTCGGACCAGGCCGGGCTCTTCGAGGAAGCTGACGGAGGAACCCTGTTCCTGGACGAGGTCGCCGAGACCTCTCTCGCCGTGCAGGTGAAGCTCCTCCGCGTGCTGGAGACCAGGAGCGTTCGACGCCTGGGAGGCGCAGGCGAGAAGCGCGTGGACGTCCGCGTGATCGCCGCCACGAATCGAGACCTCGCGGCGCTCGTCGCGAAGGAGAGTTCCGCGAGGAGCTCCTGCATCGGCTCGACGTCATCCGGATCTTCGTTCCTCCTCTTCGCGAGCGGGCGGGCGACATCCCGATCCTCGCCAGGCACTTCCTCGCGAGGATCGCCGCTCACGAGAAGAAGAAGCCCCGCCGCCTGAGCAACGGCGCCCGGCTTGCGCTTGAGCGGTACCCCTTCCCCGGCAACGTCCGCGAGCTCGAGAACGCGCTCTCCCGCGCTTGCGCGGTCGGCCGCGATCCCATAAGCGCCCGGGACCTCGACCTTTCCCGCTCGGCTCCCTCGACGGGGTCGCTCTCGCTGCCGAAATCGAGTGCGACGCGATCGAGCGCGCCATGAAAAACGCGCGGAACGACAAGGGCGTCGCCGCCCGGCTCCTCGGGATGGCGCGCTCCACCCTCTACGACAAGCTCAGGAGAATGGGCAAGAAGCGGAGCGCCTCGGGCGAGGACCGGCGCGATCGGGGAAGACCCGGGCGTGGCGACGGGGGATCTCTCGGACAAAGTCCGATCTCCCGGAAGGAGAAGTGGATCTCCCGGTACGAGAAGTGGGTCTTCTCCTCGGAGAAGTGGATCTCCCGGAAGGAGGAGTGGATCTCCCGTAAGGAGAAGTGGATCTCCCGGAAGGAGAAGTGGGTCTTCTCCTCGGAGAAGAAGCACTCCCGGAAGGAGAAGTGGGTCTTCTCCCCGGAGAAGAAGCACTCCCGGCAGGAGAAGTGGATCTTCTCCCCGGAGAAGAAGATCTCCAGGCAGGAGAAGTGGATCTCCCGGTACGAGAAGTGGATCTTCTCCTCGGAGAAGTGGATCTCCCGGTACGAGGAGTGGATCTTCTCCTCGGAGAAGAAGCACTCCCGGCCGGAGAAGTGGATCTTCTCCTCGGAAGAGAGGCTCGGCGGCGTGCCAGAGGAGCACGCTCAACGCAGGATCAGCCACATCCCCCGTGAGCGGAGGGGCTTCCCTCGAGAGGGCGAGCCCGACCGGCCGGAGACGAGCCTCATCACTGATGATGATCGGCGCAGCAGGCGCCGATCACCTCCGAGAGTCCTTCGAGTCGGCTTCTTCCTCGTCCTCTTCGGTCGAGCCGTCAGGATCGAGGGAGTCTCCCATGTCGTAGCTCTCGGCTCTCGCGCGGAAGGCTTCCTCTCCTCCTTCGAGAAGGAGGAGGATCTCGTCCCGGCAGTCGTTCACGGTGCCGGTCTTGGCGACCACCGCGCGCTTCGAGCTCTCCATGGACATCACGATGACGCGATCGGCGTCGCCGAGGACGACCAGGTTCGCGTCGTGCGTGACGATGATGATCTGGCGCCCGCGCTTGAGCTGCCGGAGGCGCCGCGCGATCTCGACCATGTAGGTGTTGTCCACGTCGTCCTCGGGTTGATCGAAGACGATCGGGATCGTCCCGGGCCGGAGGATCAGGGGCAAGAGGGCGATCGCGCGCTGCCCGTTGCTCAGCTTCTCGATCGGCTTCTCGATCCCGTCCTGGACGAGGCCGATGTCGAGCCGATCGTCGAGGCCCAATGCCTCGAGATCGTGGAAGCCGTCGCGGCCCGTGAGCCACCCCGCGACCTTGGCTCCGTCGTTCCGGCCGGTGAGCTTGTCGAGCTGGGCGCCGCCGCCGTCGGCCTCCATGACCGCGACGAGGGCGCGGGGAGAGAAGGACTCGACGAGGAGCGCCACGAGCTCGGGCTGCCTGTTGACTCGCGAGTTCTGGAAGAGGACCGCGAGGGCCTGGGCATACGCACGTCTGTCGCCGTCCTTCTCGAGGTGGATCCTCACGTCCTTGGGCGCGGCTCGTTTCACGTGAGCAACCTCGGCCTCACGAACGCGGCCGATCTCGGAGCGGACGTGGTCGAGCTCGCCGAGTGCCCGCTTGCGCTCGTCGAGGAGCTTCGCCTCCTCACGGCGAGCGAGCCCGAGCTGCTTGGCCTTCGCCTCGACGTCCGCGACATCCTTCTTGAGGTCGTTCTGGGCCTTCGTCCACGCGCTCAGGCCCTTCTCCTTGTCGAGGAGCTCGAGGTAGGGCCTGTCGAGCCTGGAGAACGCCTTGGCGATCTCGGAGCCGAGCGAGGGCCCGCACTCGAGGTCCACCTTCTCGGCCGCGCGGGCAGCGACCTCGATCACCTTCGCGGCCGCAAGGAGCGTCGTCGAGAGGATCCGCGCCGGGGAGGTGTCGTGCTCCGCCAGCGCTTCGCCCAGGGCTCGCGCCTCGAGGGCCAGCTCCGCGTGCTTCGCCAGGTCGTCCAGGGCCGCCCTGAGTCTTGGAAGCTCCCGATCGAGACCGGCGAGGATCGACTGTCGCGCCTCGTGCTTCTCGCGCTCCGCCTCGAGTCTCGCGGGGATCTTGGGCTTTGCCCTCTCGTGATCCTCGAGGCGCTCCTTCGCCGTGCCGAGCCCCGAAACCGCGGGCTCGAGCACGGCGATCTCGGC
>JACQDU010000409.1 GCA_016200955.1 bacterium | reverse complement strand
CGCGCAAGCTCGCGCTCGAGATCCGCGCCCTCGAGAAAGCCGCGGCGAGGGACGAGGCCGCTCTCGCCGAGCGCCGCCTCGCCTTCGAGCGAGACCACGGCCGCCTCCCTCCGCCGGAGGTCGCCGCGCGCGACTACTCGTCCTTCACCGAGGAGCAACGGGCTCTCGTCGTGGCTCTCCTCGTGGCGGGCCGCTTCCGGCTCGCGCACGCGGCGCGCACGAGAGAAGGGCGTCCGCTCCTCCTCACGCACGCTTCCCTGGGAACGAGGGAGCTCGAGATCGCCAGCGTCCCCGTCGAGCGCGACGCCGACGCGATCGCGCGCGCTCTCAACGGGTGGCTCGACCGCGCCGTCCGGCGCGCGAAGACTTCCTGGGAGAAAGACGAGCTCGCTCCTCTCGACCTCGCGCCGCTCCACGTCTTCGGCGCTCGAGGGAGGGAGGGCGGCGGCCTCCTCTATCACCGCCCGTCGAACCCGGAGCGCCCCGGCGCTCGTCCTCTCTGGGAGGCGAGCGATCTCGCGCCGCGCCGCTTCGATGCGCGCGAGCTGCCGCTCGGTCTCCTCCAGGCGTGCGGCCACACGAGCCACAGGAAGTGCCTGAAGGACCTCGAGGGCTGGCTCGCGCCGGGCGTCGGCGAGCTCTCGCGCGGAGCTCTCAGGACTCTCAGGACGGACGGCTCGCGCGTCTCCTACGACGGCGGCCTCGGCGCCGTGCCCGAGCGAGAAGCCGGGCTCTACTTCCTCGACAGCTCGATGAAGTTCGTCGATCCGCCCGCGTACCGTCTCCTCGAGCTGAGCGCCGCGCTCGCCTGAGGACGAGCTGCCGTTCTTCCCTTAGTTTTCGTTTTGAAATCCTCGCGGCGTTTCATTCTGAAGTCCTTGGAAAACAGGAAATAAGCGGGTTGCACGCAGAGTCCCGGCGCGACTAGGCTCGAGCTCACACCAAGCGGGGGACGCAGGATTTGCTAATCGGGTCGCGCCGCTTTCTGCGGAGACGCTCCGCCCGGGGGAGGACTCCATGAGCTTCGCTCGCACGTCGTCAAGCCTCTCGCTCGTTCGCACGTGGGTCTTCTCGATAAGCGCGATCCTCGCGATGTACTCGACGGCATTCGCAACCACGGACTGGACAAAGACGGGAGCAGCCGGCGTCTGGAGCACATCCGGAAACTGGAGCGCGCTGCTGCCGTCCTCCACGAACTCCGCGCAGTTCACGAGCGCGGGCACGGCGGATTCTTCGGTCAACAGCCTCTTCGCGCCGACGGGTGGCGGAATCAAAGCGATCACCTCCACCGGGGGTGGCGGCGGTTACAAGCATGCGCTCTCGATTGCGTCGGGCGTAACCTTGATCGTCTTGGGGGACGCGGGCGCCGGTGGTTCATCGGGCGTCAACCTTTCCAACTTCGGCACGGGATCGTCCTTCACGAACTCTGGCACGCTCAACTTCTCGTATCCGGCTTCCGGGGGCACGACGCAGACCTGGACCGATGGGGGAATCGGCTTTGACTTCGGGACGGTCGTGCTTGATAGCTCCGGCGGAGCAGCTCCGACGATCCTGCTGGGTAGCGACATCATTTGCACATCGCTCACGATCACGACCGGCACGCTGGACCTGAACGGGCACAACCTCACGGTGACGAGCGCGATCAACGTCGCCAGCGGAGCTTCGATCATCAACGGAGGCGCGGCGAAGAAGATCTTCATCGGAGCGACCGCCTCGAGCGGAGCGACCGTGACGAGCACCGGACTCATCATCGGCCAGAAAGTCACGATCGACATCCAGGGAAACACTCTCACCGACTCGGGCGCCCTCACGTTCGTCTCCGGTGGCGCAACGGCTCCGACGATCACGGACAGCGCCGGTGGAGGCACCTTCGAGGTCGATGGAACCACGACGTTCATCGCGAGCCCCACGGGAACGATCACGGTCTCCGCGGTGACGGGCACGACGGTCAAGCTCAAGGGCTCGGTCGTGTCGGGTGGCAGCACGGTCGGAACGATCAGCATGGGCGCGAGCAACGCGCTCGAGCTCGATGGGTCGAGCGTGGACCTGAGCACGGTCACTCTGACGACGACGAGCCCCACGACGCTCGCGCCCACGAGCACCCAGGTCGTCACGCTCAAGTCCGGCACCACCCTCGCGGCTCTCACGATGTCGGGTTCCAGCGGCTCGACGCTGACCAACACGGGCGGCGCGCTGAGCATCACGGGGGCGCTCTCGGTCGGTAGCAGCCTCACGCTGTCCCCGACGACGACGTTCACTGTCGGAGGGGCGACCAGCATCACCGCGGGAACGCTCACGCTCTCGCCCGGGAGCGCGTTCCCCGCGGTCTCGACGTTTTCGAGCACCGTCTCGATCTCCGCGGGCACCTTTCTCACGAGTACGTCGGCCAGCAAGGGATTCGTCTTCGGCGACCTCGTGACGGTTACGGGATCTTTCGACTTCGAAGGCCTCTCCCAGGATATCTCGTTCAAGACGGGCGTCGGGAAGGGTGTGTCCATCGCCACTTCCGGCGCGACGTTCAAGGTTCTCGCCGGCGCGACCCCGGCGACTGCGGCCGGAACCGACCGGACGATCATGCATGGCGACGCCGTGGCGACGTGGTTCTTCGCCAAAGGCTCTGGCTCGAGCTCCTCGTTCACGGTGACGGGCGTCAACATCAAGAACTCGACCGTGACCGGCACTCCCTCTCCACAGAGCGCGGCGAACTCGTTCGACGGCGGCTCGGCCCCGGCCGACGTCGGCTGGAGCTTCGGAGTCAAGAACCTGATCTGGACCGACGCCAGCGGTATCGATGACAACTGGATCACGCCTGGCAACTGGGATGTCGGCCTCGCGCCGTCGGCGGGAGATACAGTGCTGTTCTCAGGACCTGGCCACGCCGGTGTCGGCGGGACGAGCATCGACGACGTGAGCGGCCTCTCGCTCGCCAAGCTGGACATGACCGGCTTCTTCACGGGAACTGGCACGCTCACGATCGCGAGCGGCATGGGAGTGCCGTCCCTCACCGTGACCGGCGCCGCCACCGTGAACGGAACGCTCAACATCAACGGGCAGACTCTCTCGGTCGGCGGATCGCTGACGATCGCCGCGGGGGCCGGAACCGGGATGCTGAAGACGAGCGCGGGCGGCACGCTCACGGCGGGAGCCACCACGGTCACGAGCAGCGGCGGCACCGGGACGCTGGACATCACGAACTGCACCGGTGTCACCGTCACATCGCTGTCGGCGTCGGGAGCGGGAACGAAGGCGTTCACCGCGGGCGCGAGCTCCGGCGCAGGCGCCTCGCTCCACGCGACGGGCACGCCGGTCGACTTCAGCGGCTTCAGCTCGATCTCCTGGACCACGGGAGGAATCGCGGCGACGCTTCTCCTCGACGGAGCGGCGATCGGCACGCGCTCGTTCAACCCGGGCACGACCGCGATCCCGAAGCTCACGCTCGCACCGGGCACTCCCTTCACCGACACCGTGCTCCTGGGAGCGGACCTCTCGGTGGTGACTTCGCTAGCGGTGACGAGCGGGACGTTCGACATGAACTTCAAGAACATCACCGTGACCGCGGGCACCGCCGAGGTCGGGAGCAGCTCGGCGACGACGACGGCGAAGCTCAAGTCGGGGGTCGGCACGCTCTCCGTCTCGGGCATCATGTATCTGAACGCGCCTGCGGGTAGCGGCTCGTCGACCCTCGACGTGACGGGATGCTCGAAGACGACGATCGGCGGATTCGACACGTTCGGGACCGGCACGACCATGGCGCTCCTCGCGGGCGGCGCCGGCTCGCCGCTCGAGATCACGGCGGGGCCCATCAACTTCGGCAGCCTCACGTCGATCACGTGGAGCGCGGGAGCATCGCTGTTCCTCAACGGACCGAGCACGGGAGCGACGCGCGTCTTCACCATCCCCGGGGCGGGCACGACGATCCCGAACCTCACGCTCGCTCCGGCCTCGCCTTTCACGGATACGGTGCAGCAGGCGGGCACCGGGACGCTCACGGTCAGCGGGAGCCTGAACGTCAACAGTGGCACGTACGATATCAACGCGAAGACTCTCGCCGTGTCGGGAACGGGCACCGCGACCATAGGCAGCACCGCGACGACGACCGCGATCCTCAAGACGGCCGTCGCGGGAGGATCGTTCACCGTCGCGGGCGGCCTCACGTCTCTCACGTCGACGGGAGTATCGGGAGCCGCGACGCTGGACGTCTCGGGCCTCACGACGGCGAAGATCTCGAGCTTCTCCGGCTCGGTCGCCTCCGGAAGCATGAGCACGCTCACGGTCGGGAACCTCGCGAACCCCTCGACGAACCTCGAGGTGACCGGGACTCCCGTGAGCTTCACGAGCGTGACGACGACCTGGGGAGCCTCCGCGACGCTCACGTTCGACGGTTCGGGAGCCGCCGTGAGCTTCACGCCGAACGGGACGGCGATCCCGAACGTCACCGTGAGCCCGACCGCCGCCGAGACGGTGACGCTCGCCTCGGGCACGCTCTCGGTCTCGGGCACGCTCTCGATGCCGGCGGCCTTCGGCACGCTCGACGCGGGAGGAGCGGGGAAGACGATCTCCATCGGCGGTTCGGGCACGCTCTCGGTCGCGGGCGGCACCGTCAAGACGAGCGCCGGAGGCACCCTCACGGTCACGGGCGCTCTCAGCATGAGCTCGGGGACGCTCGACGCCTCGACCGGCGCCGGCGGCACGATCAACCTCGCCGGGACCATCACCGTGAGCGGCGGGACGCTCTCGATGGGCCTGGGCACGTTGCATCTCAAGCAGACGGCGGGCGCGCCGGCGACGGCCGACTTCAGCGCCGCCGGCTTCACCAACACGTGGACGACGACGACTCCCGGCGGGACCCTCGTCTTCGACGGGACCGTCTCGGTCGACTTCACGCCGAAGTCGGGCACGACGTTCGGCAACGTGACGGTCGCTCACACGCTCCTCGCGGACGTGGTGACCTTCAAGGCAAGCGTGACCATGGGAGGCGTCGGCGCCCTCTCGGTCACGGGCGGCACGCTCGACCTGAGCGGCAACACGCTGTCGGTCGCGACGACCGCATCGATCTCGCCCGCGGGAGTGGCCGCCATCAATGGCGCCAAGGTCATGCTGGGAGCGGGCTCGCTCTCCGTCGGCGCCGTCACCGCGAGCGCTCTCACGCTCGTCAACAACACGCTCGCGATCGGCACCCTCGACGCATCGAGCGCGGCATCGAGCGTCACGATCACCGCGGGGTTCGCGGCCACGAACCTGGGCGTCTTCAACGCCGGAGGCGGCGTGACGATCTCCTCGACCGGGGGGACGGGGGCCGTGGACTTCTCGGGCTTGTCGGCGACCTCGACCTGGGCGTCCACGATGCTCCTCACGCTCGCGGGGAGCACGGCACAGACGCTCACGCCCAAGGCCGCGTCGGGGACGTCGCCTCCGGGGCTCCAGAAGCTCTCGGTCACGAACACCGCTGCCTCGCCTTCCGTGACGCTCGCCGGAGCCTCGGCCGCTTACACGATCGCGGGCACGACCGACGTGGGCGCCGGGAGCGTCTTCGACGTCTCGGCGAAGAGCGTCGTCTTCACCAGCACGATCACGCTCACGGGAAGCGGCACGATCCAGAGCACGGGCACTTCCGGTAAGACCTACACGATGCCCGCCTCCGTCTCGATGTCGGGAGCCGGGAAGATCGAGGTCCTCGGGACGACGAACGTCGTCACGTTCACCACGTCTCCCTCGACCGTCACGCTCGGCGCGTCGGGAACGTTCCACGTCTCGGGCGGCGTGACGGCGGCCGTGAGGAACAGCCTCACGGGAGCCCTGCCCGGTGCCGGCGGCGTCACCATCGACCACACCGGGGGAGGCACGACGAGCGTCACGAACACGAAGATCACGAACTCGACGGCGAGCCCGTTCCCGCCCCTCACGACGGCGACGAACTGCGTGGACCTGGGAGGCAACGCCGGCTGGTCGTTCATCGGCAAGGTCACGACCTGGACGCACCTCGGCGGCGACGACAACTGGAGCACCGTCCTCAACTGGGACAGCGGGCCTCCTACCGCGGGCCCGAGCACGGACAGCGTGCTGTTCGCTGCGGGCGGACCGAGCATCATCGATATCCCGGGCTTGACGGGGCTCACGTCGATCGACATGAGCGGCTTCTCCGGGGTCAGCACTCTCACGATCAAGACGGGCGTGGGGCCCGTGGTCACTTCGAGCGACGTGACCGTCTTCAACACCTTCGACCTGAACGGCGAGACCCTCACGGTCGGCGGCGCGCTCACGGTGGCCGCGGGCGTGAGCACCGCGACGATCAAGACGGGCATAGGAGGAGTCCTCACGGTCACGGGAGCGACGGCTCTCACGGCGACGGCGCCGGGCACGGCGACGTTCAACATCGCGGACACCTCCGGAACGACGATCTCCTCGTTCACGGCATCGGGGACGGGCTCGAAGGTGCTCACGGCCGGGTCTTCGAGCGGGGGCGGCTCGCCCCTGAACGCGAAGGGCACTCCGGTGGACTTCAGCGGCCTCACGAGCGCGAGCTGGACGACGGGAGGAACGGGAGCCCCGGTCCTCCTCGTCGGACCTTCCGTCGGGACGCGGACGTTCAAGCCCGGCCCGACCTCGCTCTCGAGCCTCACGATCGCGCCGAGCGCGGGCGGCGACACGGTCCTCCTCGGAGGAAATCTCACGGTGACGTCCGCGCTGGCCGTCACGAACGGCACGCTCGACATGAACTTCAACAACGTCACGGCCGGCACGGCCGCCGTCGGGAGCACGGCGACGACGACCGCGACGCTCAAGACGGGCGTCCGCACGCTCACGGTGACGGGAGCGATGAGCTTGCTCGCGACGGGCGGAGGGTCCTCCGCGGCGCTCACGTTGACGGGTTGCTCGAAGACGTCGCTCGGATCGTTCACGGCGTCGGCCTCGGGCGGCGGCACGACGACGCTCACGCCGGGAGCGGCGGGGTCGCCGCTCCACGTGACGGGAACTCCCATCGACTTCAGCGGTCTCACGACCGCGCTCGCCTGGCCCGCGGGAGCGCAGCTCATCCTCGACGGGGCGAGCTCGGGCATCTCGCGCTTCTTCACGCCGACGGCGGCGTCGATCCCGAACTTCACGATCGCCGCGGGAGCGCCGTTCTCGGACACGGTCAAGCAGAGCGGAGCGGTGGCGACGCTGGCCGTCGGCGCCTTCCGCGTGACCGGCGGGACCTACGACACCGTCGGCAAGGGCGTCTCGGTCTCCGGCATCGCGACGATCGGCAGCACGACCGCGGCGCCCTCGGCGACGTTCACGTCGTCGGCCGCGGGAGCGTCGCTCTCGGTGACCGGCCTGACGACGCTCGAGACGACGGGCGCGACGTCGGCCTCGCTCGACCTCGGGAACTTCCCGGGAACGACCACGCTCACGGGAGGCTTCACGAACACGGGGAGCAACACGAGGTCGCTCACGGTCGCGGCCTCGGCGATCCTCGAGGTCGAGGGCACGACGATCAACTTCGGCGGAGTCGGCACGACGTGGGGCGCGAGCTCGGAGCTCCTGCTGGACGGAGCATCGGTCGGCACGAGGACGCTCACGCCGAACGGGACCGCGATCCCGAACGTGGTCGTCACGTCCGGGGCGGACACCGTCCAGCTTGCCGCCTCGTCCGGCACGCTCTTCGTCTCGTCGTCCTTCGCGGTCACGAGCGGCACGTTCGACATCAACGGCGCGGGGAACACGCTCTCGATCACGGGGACGGGCACGCTCTCGATCAGCGCGGGAGCCGCGACCACGTCGATCGTCAAGACGAGCGCGAGCGGCACGCTCACCGTCGCCGGGGGAGCGACCTCGATCACGACGAGCTCGGGCACGGGAGTCGCGACGCTCAACGTGACCGGAGGAGCGGTCTCGTCGTCGATCTCGAGCCTCTCGGGCTCGGGGACGGGCGCGCAGAACCTCACGGTCACGGACTCGACGCTCCATGCGACGGGGACGCCGGTCACGCTCACGTCTCTCACGCAGAGCTGGGGCACGACCGGCACGCTCATCCTGGACGGCGCGGCCATCGGAGCTCGTAGCTTCACCCCGGCGGGCTTGATCCCGAACCTCACCGTGAACACGGTCACCGACACCGTGACGCTCGGAGGCCCGCTGACGGTCGGCGGCTCGGTGGGCACGGCGCTCACGATCTCGAGCGGCACTCTCGACGCCGGCGGCTTCTCGGTCGCCGTCTCCTCGCCCGGCACGCTCACGGTCGGGACCGGCGGGAGCGCGACGACGGCCAAGCTCGTGAACACCACGGCCAGCGGCTCGTTCAGCGTGGCCTCGGGCGCGACCCTCCTCACGTCGTTCGGCATCGGCACGTCCGAGCTGAACGTCACGAACTTCTCGACGCCGACGGTCGCGTCGCTCACGGGCGCGGGTCCGAGCAGCACCCTGACCGTCGCCCCGGGGCAGACCTTCCAGACGACGGGGACTCCCGTGAGCTTCGCGGCGATCGCGACGAGCTGGGGCGCCGCCTCGCTGCTCGAGTTCGACGGAGCATCGGCCGGGATCACGCGGACGTTCACGCCGAACGGGACGACGGTCCCGAACGTGACGGTCGCGTGCGGCACGGACACCGTGAGCCTCGCTTCGGGCACCCTCACCGTGTCGGGCACGCTCTCCGCGACGGGAGGCACGCTCACGGCGAACGGGAACGCGATCTCCGTCCTGGCCGGCGGCACCCTCTCGATCACCGGTGCCACGGTGCAGACGGGCACCGGATCGATCAGCGTCTCGGGCTCGACGAGCATGAGCAGCGGGACGTTCAGCGGAGCCGGCGGCACGATCACGCTCTCCGGCGCGATCTCCTTCACGGGCGGAACGCTCGCCATGGGGACGGGCACGCTCCACCTCTCGCAGACGGCGGGCGCGCCGGCCGTGGCCGACTTCAGCTCGCTCGGCTCGAACACGTGGGGGACGAGCCCCGCCGGAACGCTCATCTTCGACGGCGTGGGAGCCGTCCCCGTGGACTTCACTCCCAAGGGGGGCACGACGTTCGGCAACATCACCGTCGCTCACACGTCGGGCGCGGACACGATCAAGCTCAAGGCAAGCGTGACGATGGGAGGAGCGGGCGTGCTCTCGGTCACGGGAGGCGTCCTCGACATCAACACGTTCACGCTCTCCGTCGCGACGAGCGCCACGATCAAACCGTCGGTCGCCTTCCTGGGAGCGACGGTCAAGGTGAGCGGCGGCACGTTCTCGATGGGCGCCGTCGCCGCGAGCGGGTTCACGCTCCAGAACAACGGCGGCACGGCGACGCTCGACGCCACGACGGGGGCCGTGAACCTGACGACGGACACGACCGGCTACCCGACCGCGAACGACGGGACCTTCCACGCGGGAGGCACCGTCACGATCTCCTCGAGCGCCGGCGCGACTCCCGTGGACTTCACGGGCATGGCCACGTCGTCGGTGTGGGCGGCGTCGATGACCCTCACGCTCGCCGGGAGCTCGACCCAGACGCTCACGCCCAACGGGACCGTCGGGATCCAAGGCCTGGCGCTCACGAAGACCGGCGCCGGCGCCTTCGTGAACCTCGCCGGCGCGGGGCCGCACGTCATCGCCGGGACCACGACGATCACGACCGGCCACCTCCAGCTCCAGCAGGGCGTGACGTTCTCGGGCCCCGTGACGATCGGCGCGAGCGGCACGCTCCAGGCGACGAGCGGCCTCGCCGCGACGAAGACGATCACCTTCAGCGACACGGTCGGGATCTCCGGCAGCTTCACGTTCACCGACAACCCGCTCACGCTCAGCTTCACGCCGACGAAGGCCGTCACGGTCTCCGCGGGCGGCACGTTCGGCATCACGGGAGGCGGCGTCTCGAACCGGATCCAGCTCTTCAGCACGGCGACGCCGACCCAGTGGACCCTGACGGTCTCGGGTGGAACGGTCTCGGTGTCCGGCGCGAGGATCAAGGACGGCTTCGTGAGCGTCGTGACGACGGCGGCGAGCTCGTCGAACGGCGGCAACGACACGAACTGGGTCTTCGGCATCAAGACGACGCAGTGGACGAACGGCGGCGTGCCGCTCGAGCCCGGAGACGGCCTCTGGAGCACGGCGACCAACTGGTCGAACGACGTCCCGGCCCCGGGCGACACGATCACGTACCTCGCCGGCACGACGAAGCCGAGCACGTACGACCTGGGAGGCCTCAGCGTCAACTCCCTGGACATGACGGGCTACACGGGGACGCTCACCATGAACCCGGGCTCGGCGCTCACGGTCGTGGGAGACGCGACGATCCAGGGATCGCTCGCGCTCGCCGGGAACAGCTTCACGGTCGGGCACAACTTCACGATCCTCGGGGTCGCGGGCGCGAACTCGGTCGTGACCGGCGCGGGAGGCACGCTCTCGGTGAACACGGTCGGTCCGGGAACGACGACGCTCGTGAACGGCGCCGGCACGGCGACGATCGACGGGAGCAACGGCACGGTCAACATTCGCGGGAGCTTCGGCGCGGGGAACACCGGGACGCTCACCGTCCTGAACTGCGCCTTCCATGCGTCGGGCGCGACGGCGAACTTCATCGCGGTGGGAGGGTTCGGCCCCTCGGCGTCCTGGGGCACGGGGACGCTCTTCCTCGACCCCGCGGGAGCGGCCCAGACGTTCACGCCCAAGGCGGCCACGAGCGTCGCGAACCTCACAATAGCGCCGGTCACGACGAACACGGTGACGTTCGCGGGGAGCCTCACGGCGACGGGCGCTCTCTCGGTGCCGAGCGGGACGTGCGACCTCGGCGGGAACGTGCTGGCGGTGGGAGGCACGGCTTCGGTGACGGCGACGGCGGGCATCACGACGCTGCTCAAGACCTCCGCGGGCGGCTCGCTCACGGTGACCGGAGCGACGACGCTCACGCAGACGGGCGTTGGCGCCACGGCCTCGATCGACGGAACCGGCGCCACGACCGCGGGGATCACGCTCGGCGGCACGTTCCCCCCGTCGAACAACGGCGGGATCGGCATGGCGGACGGCAAGCTGCACATGACGGGAGGGAGCGTCGACTTCAGCAACCTCGCCGTGAACGCCTGGACCACGGGCACGCTCTTCCTCGACGGAGGCGTCGCGCTGGCCTTCAACCCGGGGACGGCAACCTACGGGAACGTCACCGTGAGCGAGGGCGGAGCCACGGCGACCCTCGGCGGCTCGCTCACGCTCGCGGGAGCGCTCTCGGTCACGAGCGGCACGCTCGACCAGGGCGGGAACATCGTCACGGTCGGGACGTCGCTCTCGGTCACGGCGGCGGGGGCCGGCG
>JACQDU010000408.1 GCA_016200955.1 bacterium | reverse complement strand
GGCGCCGCGGCGCTTCCCGAGGGCGTGCTCGATGCCTTCGCGACGTGGGACGACTTCGCGCGCTACGCCCGCGCCGCGACGGACGGCCGCGCCGCGCTCGCTCGCTGGAAGGGAGCGCTCCGCCTCGCGCGAGCGCGTCTGGAGTCGGAGCGCGAGCGGCTCCGCGAGGAGTCGGAGCGCCTGGCCCGCGACGCGCGGACGCTGCTCTCGGAGACGGGCACGAGGAGCGCTCTCGTGCACGAGGTCTCGGTCGCGAGCTCGCCCGAGGCGCCCGTCGAGGTCTTCTGGGTGAGGCGAGCCGAGCTCGCTCTCCGCGCCCTGGTCGAGCCGAGGATCGCGTGGCTCTCGGGAATGGAAGCCGCGCTCGCGGGGCTCGAGCCGCTCCTCTCTCCCGCTTCGTCTCCCGCGAGAAAGAGCGACCCTGGCCTTTCTCTCCCGCCTTCTTCGAGACCGAACGAGGCCGCGGCCTCGCCCGACCGAGCCCTGGGCGAGGGCGACGCCGCCCCCGACTTCGCCGCCGCGAGCGTCCCGGGAGGTCCCGTCAAGCTCTCGGACTTCCGCGGGCGCTGGGTCGTCCTCTACTTCTATCCCGCGGACGAGACTCCGGGCTGCACGCAGGAAGCGTGCGGCTTCCGCGACGGCCACGCGCGCTTCCGCGACGCGGGAGCGGTCGTCCTCGGCGTGAGCACGGACGGGGTCGAGAGCCACGCGGCGTTCCGCTCGCGGCACGGGCTCGGCTTCGACCTCGTGAGCGACGCGGGCGGCCGGATCGCTCGCTCGTTCGGAGTCCTCGATGAAGCCCGAGGTTGGGCACGCCGCGTGACGTTCCTGATCGCTCCCGATGGAAGGATCGCAAGGACGTTCGCCGTCGAGGCGATCGCTTCCCACGCGGCCGAAGTCCTCGCCGCGATCGGGGCCTTGCCGCTCGCTTGACGCGCCGCGCAAGCGGTAGATATCGCCGTTTGGCGCTGCTACACTTAGCGCCAGCTTTTCTTACCTTAAATAGCGGCACCGGGGCGGCTTATGGCAGGCAGCGAGAAACTCGTCCCGGACTTCGCCATCTCGGTGGAAGGTTCGCCGATCCCTCGCGAGGTGCGCGAGGCGATGATCACGATCGAGGTCCAGCAGAGCCTCGAGCTCATCGACATGTTCACGATCGTGCTCGACAACGTGCACGGCGTGGTCGGGGACATGGGTCTCTTCGACGAAGGGAAGGTGATCGAGATCGAGCTCGGCTACGTGGGGAAGCTCGAGAAGGTCATCAAGGCCGACATCATCTCGCTCGAGCCCCTCTGGCCGCTCGGCACGACGCCGACGCTCACGGTGCGCGGCTACGACCAGGCGCATCGCCTCCGGCGCGGGCGGAAGACGCGGACCTTCCTGAAGCAGAAGGTGAGCGCGATCGTCCAGAAGCTCGCCCAGGAAGACGGCCTCCAGGCCGACGTCGAGGACACGAAGCTCGTCCACGAGTATCTCCTCCAGAACAACCAGACGAACATCGAGCTGATCTACGAGCTCGCGCGGCGCCATTACTTCGAGGTCGAGGTCGAACCGGGCCAGAGCAAGCTCATCTTCAAGAAACCGCGCGCGAACAAGCCGAAGTCGCACTCGCTCAAGTGGGGAAAGGACCTGAAGAGCTTCTACGTCCGCGAGAGCGTGACCGAGGTCCCGACGGAGGTCGTCACGCTCGGGTGGGACCTGAAGCAGAAGAAGGCGCTCGAGCAGAAGTCGAAGGACTTCCACGCCTCGCACGGCTCGGAGCTTCCGTCCTCGGTCGTCAAGAAAGCGTTCGGCGACAACCCGCTCCAGATGTCGATCCGCCCGGTGGTCGCGCCCGCCGAGGCCGAGGCGCTGGCCTTCAGCGCCTTCAACGAGCGCGCGCTCGACTCGGTGCGCGGCCACGGAACGTGCGTGGGAGAGCTCAAGATCAAGCCCGGGATCGTCCTCGAGCTCGAGGGCCTCGGGCCCACGTGGACGGGACCCTACTACGTCGTGGGAGCGGTGCACGTCCTCCACCGCTCCGCCGGATACGCCACCGAGTTCGCCGTCAAGCGGAGCGGCACCGGCAAGGGCTCGTCCACGATCGCCACGATCGCGAAGGTCGCCGCGGTCGCGGGAGGAGCCGTGGCAGCGGGGCTCATCGCGACGAAGGTGCTGTCGCCGGCTCCTGCGCCGGCGCCGGCTCCCGCGCCTACGCCGGTGGGATCGCTGACGCCCGCTCCCGCGCCGGCTCCGGCGCCCTCGCCCGCACCGGTGGGCTCACCCGCGCCGGCTCCGGCGCCCGCGCCGGCTCCCGCGCCGTCGCCCGTGAGTCCGGCGCCCACTCCGGCACCGAGCCCGTCGCCGAGTCCGTC
>JACQDU010000407.1 GCA_016200955.1 bacterium | reverse complement strand
ACCTCGAGCATGGACTTCGGCGTCTCGTCCGTGAGCGGCCGGAGCCTCTTCCCTTGCCCGGCGCACAGGATGACGCCGGCTCGCACGGCTCCCCTCACGCGAGCTGCTCGAGCGCTTCCTGGAGCTCGCCCGCCGCGTGCTCGTTCCCCGCGCTCCCCGCGACGGAGACGCCCTTCGCGAGGACCTTCTTCGCGTCCTCGACCCGCCCGAGCGTCGTGAGGAGCTGCCCGAACATGAGGTAAGCCGGGACGTACCTCTCCTGCTTCTCGAGGAGCGTCCGGAACTCCCTCACCGCGTCGTCGTGGCGGCCGAGCCTCCTGAGCTCCATGGCGAGCCCGTAGCGCGTGAACGCGTCGTCGGGCTTCGCGCGCACGAACTCCTCCAGCATCTCGACGCGCGTCTTCTCGGACATGCCTTCCTCGTTGGATTCACTAGGGCCGTGGGCCCAGGTGAGTCATTGCACCACCGCATTCGCCTTCGGCGAATGCTGACTTCTTCCAGGAAGAAAGCCTATCCTAACGCGGGCCGCGCGGGGGCGTCCGCGTGGCTTCCGGGAGAGAGAGACGGGCGAGCGGGCTCACGCCGTATGCGCGCGGGGGCTTCGTCCTCCCGTTCGTCGCGATCGGCGTCGTCCTGGCGGCGGCTCTCGTGGCCCTCGCGCGCTCCTTCTCGCATCGCCCTGGCGTCCGCGTTTAGGATCTCTCTCGAAGGAGCGCGCGTGCGTTTCCCGGGGACTCTCCTGGCTTACGTCCTCTTCCCCGTCTGGTTCTTCAAGCGCTGGCTCCTCCACGTGAGGAGGGCGAGCGTCGCGCGCTCGAGCGTGGACCGCTGGTTCGACGAGGTCGATCCCTCTCTCGTCGTCGGAGGAGCGCTCTTCCCGTGAGACCTGGAGGCGCTCAAGGCCGCGGGAGTCGGAGCGATCCTGAACTGCTGCGCCGAGTATCTCGACGACGAGCAGGCGTGCGCGCGCGCGGGAGTCGCCACGGCTCGCGTTCCGATCCTCGACGACTCCTGGCCTCGCCGCTCATCGCTCGAGCGCGCGATCCGGTGGATCGACGAGCGGGTCGCGCGGGGACAGAAGGTCTACGTCCACTGCGCCGCGGGCCGCGGCCGCTCCGTGACCGTGGCGGCGTCGTGGCTCGTCGTGCGGCGCGGCCTCACGACGGCCGAGGCGATCGCAAGGATCCGCGCCGCTCGCCCCGCCGCCGGCCCCACCTGGTGGCAGCGGCTCGCGGTCAGGGGAATCGAGCGCGACCCGCGCGGTCTTGCAGCGTCCGTCGAGAAGAGGAGCGCCTGAGCATGAAGGTCTTCGTGACCGGCGGCACCGGGCTCGTGGGGCACAGGCTCGTCTCGACGCTCCTCGCGCGGGGCGACGAGGTCTCCGTCCTCACGCGCGACGCGGCGAAGGCGAAGGGGCGCCTCGATCCTCGCGTCGCGGTCGTGGAGGGCGACCCGTGCATCGAGGGGCCGTGGCGCGATTCTCTCCGCGCGTGCGATGCCTGCGTGCATCTCGCGGGAGAGAACATCTTCTCTCACCGCTGGAACGAGCACGTGAAGCGGCTCATCGAGGAGAGCCGCGTCGTGAGCACGAGGATCGTCGCGCAGGCGATCGCCTCGGGCGGAGGCAAGCAGCCTCTCGTGCACGCGAGCGCCGTGGGCTTCTACGGCCCTCGCCAGGACGAGGTCCTCGACGAGAGCGCCCCTCACGGGGACGACTTTCTCGCCCGCGTCTGCTCGCGACGCCGGCGCGCGCGTCGTGGACGCCCGGATCGGCGTCATCCTCGACCCCGCGGGCGGGGCGCTCGCCCAGATGCTCCCTCCCTTCAGGATGTACGTGGGAGGCCCCGCCGGCTCGGGCGAGCAGTGGATCTCGTGGGTCGAGGCCTCGGACCTCGTCTCTCTCCTCCTGTTCGCGCTCGACAGGAAGGACGTGAGCGGCGCCCTCGACTGCACGGCCCCCGAGCCGGTCACGATGCGCGAGCTCGCGAAAGCGATCGGCCGCGCGCTCGGGCGCCCGTCGTGGGCTCCCGTGCCCGCGTTCGCTCTGCGCCTCATGCTGGGAGAGGTCGCGAACGTGATCCTCACGGGTCAGCGCGTTGTCCCGAAGAAGGCGCTCTCGCTGGGATTCGGCTTCAAGTATCCGACGATCGATGCGGCTCTCTCGGCAGCGCTGGGAGCGGGTGCTCACGCTCAGCCCTGATTCACCACGGAGACGAGGCACGGAGGAGCTTCTCCGTGGTGATTCTTTCGTCGGATCAGGCCTCGATGCTCGGCGGAGGCGGCCCCAGCCGGCTCGCTTCGATGCCGTACTCCTTGAGCTTCCTCCAGAGAGTGCTCTTGGATATCTGCAAGATCGCCGACGCCTTCTTCTGGTTGCCCGAGCAAGCCTTGAGGACCGCGAGGATGTGCCGTCTCTCGACTTCGGGCAAGGAGAGCAGGTCCCCCGAGATCTCGTCCACGTCCTCGAGCGAGCCCGCCGGGTTCGAGCTGGCGGCGGTGCCGTCGAGGCCGAAGCGGCCCGGCATGAGGAGGTGCTCGGGGCGGAGCTCCGTGCCCTTCGCGAGCATGACGCCGCGCTCGATCACGTTCTCGAGCTCGCGCACGTTCCCCGGCCACTCGTACGTCTGGAGGACGAGGAGCGCTCGCTTCGAGACCTCGAGCACGGGGCGGCCGAGCCGCTTCGCGTAGCGCTCGACGAAGTGCGAGGAGAGGCGGGCGACGTCGTCCTTCCTCTCGCGGAGCGGCGGCAGCTCGACGGGGAGGACGTTGAGCCGGTAGTAGAGGTCCTCGCGGAACTCTCCGCGCGCGATCATGCCGCCCAGGTCGCGGTTCGTCGCCGCGATCACGCGCGCGTCCACCCGCATGGAGCGGTTCTGTCCGATCGGCCGGATCTCTCCCGTCTCGAGGAAGCGGAGGAGCTGGGGCTGGACCTCGAGGGGAAGCTCGCCGATCTCGTCCAGGAAGAGGGTCCCGCCGTCCGCCTCCTGCGCGAGTCCCTTCCGGTTCCTCGTCGCGCCCGAGAAGGCGCCGCGCACGTGGCCGAAGAGCTCCGACTCGAACAGGTTGTCCGGGATCGTCGCGCAGTTCACGACGACGTAGGAGCGGTCCTTCCTGGGAGACATGGAGCGGATCGCTCGCGCGAGGAGGTCCTTTCCCGTGCCCGTCTCTCCCGTGATGAGGATCGTCGAGTCGGACTGGGCCCACTCGCGGACGATCTCGAGCACGCGCCGGACGCGCTCCGACTCGCCTATGATCGTCGCCGGGTCGTTCGGGTCGTCGAGCCGGCGCGAGAGCGTCCTCACCTCGGTCCTGAGCCGGCGGCGTTCGAGCGCGAGGTCGACGGCGTGCAGGACCTGGTCGGGCGTGAAGGGCTTCGTCAGGTAATCGTGAGCGCCGCGCTTGATCGCGGTCACCGCGCTCTCGATCGTGCCGAAGGCCGTGACGAGGATCACCTCCGTGTCCTGGTCGCGCGCCTTCACGGCCTCGAGCACCGCGAGGCCATCGGCTCCCTCCATCTTCAGGTCGGTCAGGACGAGGTCGTAGAGCGTCGAGTCGACCCTCTGGATCGCATCCTCTCCCGACGACGCCTCGTCGACCGTGTGGCCGGCGCGCGAGAGGGTGATCTGGAGCGTCGCTCTCACGCTCTTCTGGTCGTCGACGATGAGGATCTGGGCCAAACGTCCCCCTTACGCCGGCTCGCGCGCCGGGAGAGTGAAGCTGACCGTCGTCCCCGTGCCCGCGGCGCTCTCGATGCGGATCGAGCCGCCGTGAGCTTCCACGATCGACTTCGAGATCGCGAGCCCGAGGCCCGTCCCGCGCGCTTTCGTCGTGCGGAAGGGCTCGAACACGCGCGCGAGCACGTCGGGCGACATGCCGCGGCCGTCGTCGGCGACGCGCACCTCGACCCCTCCGGGCGCCACGCGCGCGCGGAGCGCGATCCTCGTCCCGTGCGCGTCGAGCGCGTTCGAGACGAGGTTCCAGACGACCTGCCTCACCTTGTCGGCGTCGAAGCGCAGCGCCGGGACCTGCGCGTCGCAGCCGACCAGGATCTCGACGGGCTTTCCTTCGGGCGAGACGGCGCGCGCGCGCTCGTCCTTCTCCGCGAGGAGCGCGACCTCGCGGAGGAGAGGGCCGATCTCCGCCTGCGCGAGCATCGGCTCGCTCGGGCGGGCGAAGTGGAGGAAGTGGGAGACGATCCCTCCCATGCGCTCGGTCTCGGTCACGACG